>SYJG01000409.1 GCA_005798445.1 Planctomyces sp. | reverse complement strand
GCCGACGCCGCGGCCGGAAACGTTGGTCACTTTCTCGGCCGTGGAAAAGCCGGGCAGCAGGATTAGCGAGGTCAGTTCGCGGTCGCTCATGGTCGCCGCTTGCTCGTCCGTGATCTGCCGCTGGCTGAGCGCCTTCTGTTTGACCCGCTCCAGATTGATGCCGCCGCCGTCATCACAAACTTCAATGTTGACTTGGCCCCCTTCGTGGAAGGCTCGCAGCCACAACGGTCCCTCGGCCGGTTTGCCGGCGGCGAGTCGCACGTCGGTCGGTTCGATCCCGTGATCGACCGAGTTGCGGACGATGTGTGTCAGCGGGTCTTTGATCGCTTCGAGGATCGTCTTGTCGAGCTCGGTCTCGGCTCCCTCCATTTTGACCTGGACTTGCTTGCCACACGACAACGCGAGATCGCGGACGACGCGCGGCAGCTTGCTCCACGCATTGTGAATCGGCTGCATGCGCGTCTTCATGATCCCCTCTTGCAGTTCCGAGGTGATCAAGTTCAGTCGCTGTGAGGCCGCGGTCAGCGTCTGGTCTTCGTTCGTGCGGCTGTACTGCAACACTTGATTGCGAGTCAGCACCAGTTCGCCGACCAGATTCATCAGCTTGTCGAGCAGATTGACGTTGATGCGGACACTGGCGTCGGCGATCGACTGCGACTTATCCGCTTCTTCGGGATGCTCGTTGGCGGGAGCCGGCGCTGCGGGTGCCGGAGCGCGACTGGCCGCCGCTGGCAGGGAACCGTCGCGTCCAGGCAGCACGATGACTGTCTGCGCGACCGGCTCCGTGACGCTGAGAGTCACCACGGAGTCGGCCGATCGCCGGGCCGGTTTCCCTGAACCACCACTTCTTTTTCGCTTGGCCGGAGCCTTCGTGGCGACCGCCACCGGCTCGGCCTCGTCACACGCCGCCTGCACTTCCGAATCAATGAAGTCCAACAACTCACCGACTCGCTGAGCCTCCTCCACGGTCGCAGCACCGCTGGCCTCGCCGCCCGTGACCTTCAATTGTTCGAGACGCGCCACCAGGTCGGCGTAGTCATTGCTCCCTTCAACGCCACTGGCTTCGATGTCCCGCAATATCGTGCGCACCGCATCCACCAACGTCAGCAGCCCGCTGGCAATCGGCCCGTTCAGGTGCAACTTGCCGTCACGCAGCAGCACCAACAGGTTCTCGCCGACGTGAGCGACGTGCTCCAAGTTCGGAAACGCCAGAAACCCCGACGTCCCCTTGATCGTGTGGATCGTCCGAAACACGCTGCTGAGCCGATCGCGATCATCCGGCTGCTTCTCCAGCGCCAGCAAGTCCTGGTCAAGCCGATCAAGATTCTCGTAGCTCTCGACGAGAAATTCTTTGACGATGTCGTCCATCGGGTCCATTCAATCGGCTCCTCAATTCCTCACGCCGACGAACACGCCGACGATGAAAGCAACATGCGGACTCAGCCGTTCATGGAATCGAGGGACTGCAAAGCGACTTGACCGGGATCTCTTCGCCGATTGTTGAATGCGGGCAACGTTGCGAAATGGCAACGATGCTGTGGGTCACTCCGATTTCAACGGCGGAAGGGGGTGTCTCGCCGTTGCCTAGTCCGACAGCGCACCTTCGAGTTGGAGTCCCGGCTATAGCCGGTCGCAGCACCGCCTCAAGGCGGAACTCCAACGGACTACGGTCGGTGCAATCCAGCAAAGCATTCGGCGGCCAATTCATCGTGGCCAGCCAGCGCATGGGCCTCGCCCATCAATCGGAGAACCGGCGCAAGTTCCGCGTCCGGCTGCCACAGTTCGCGGCAGATCGCCAGGCACTCGGCACGATGGCCCTGCGCCAATTCCCATTGGGCCAATCGCAGTCCAGCATTCACCGCTGGTGGCCCCGGATGTTTCCGCCGCACGTCAGCGAGCCACGTCTGAGCTTGAGTCGGATCACCCGTGGCGAAGAAGCATTCCGCCAGCGCGAGTTTGATCTCCGAAGCCAATGGCTCAGAGACTTCACCGTGCAATGCGAGTTGAAATGCCTCCGCGGCTTGATCGAACAAGTTCAGACGCTGATACGCGCGACCGATCAGCATTCGGCCGGCAGCTCCCAGCCAATCCGCCTGCGGGTCCAACTTGGACAGCGCACGCAGCATGAAGAGCGTCTCGCGATCGAGCGACTCGCCCGGCGGCAACGTTTCCAAACGAGCGAGCGATACGGCAAACCCCGCTGCCGTCCGAGACGGTTCCGACTGAACGTGGTCGCGACGAAGTAATAAATCTTGCGCGGCCAGCTTCGGCTGATGAGCTTGCAAGTGAGCAAGCCCCATAAACACAGTTGCCCACGCTCTGGTCTCGTCGGGACCTTGCGAATCCGCAGCCCGTTTCAAATCGAAGGCCGCCAGCGCGCCCTCTCCCAGTTCGAGCAACGCTCGTCCCCGCAACAACAACGCTCGCGGTCGCAGAGCGTGCTTAGGAACTGAGTCGATGAATCGTCCCAACGCGCGGCTCGCGGCACCGTATTCTCGCAACTGAAAGAGAGTGACTCCCTCGTTGTGGGCCGCGACAACCGATCTCATGCTGATGCCTTTGCCGACGGCCGTGCGGAAGCGAGACGCCGCCTGAGGCAAGTCCCCTCGTCGATGGGACACCTCTCCAAGCGTCAATTGCAGGATTCCCGCCAGCTGATGAGTGGGCTGGCTGGCCAGCAAATGTTCCGCGAGTTGTTCGGCGGCTTCCCGACGCTGTTCGATCGCAGCGTCCGTGAGAAGAGAAGCGACCGGTTCGTGCTCCTCGGACGAACTGGAACTGGTTGCCGAGTTCGTCGGTTCTGAGAGGCTATCCGAGAACCGTATTTGTGAGCCGCAAGGCGCTAGCCGCGGGTTCTGGATTCGTTCAAAACCCGCGGCTAGCGCCTTGCGGCTCACTTCAGGAATGGGTTCTCGGATCGCTTCTAGTGTCACTGGGGCAAGCATCTCAGGACCGAGCCACAACGCATCGTCCAGAGACGAAATGGGGCGGTCGTGCTCGTGATCGTTGTGGCCCGCTTCGTCCTCCAAGAGGCACGCGATGACCAGGAGGAACTGAGTCTCGTCCTTCACGACGGCGGACTGATCCTGATCCGCGAGAAGTTCGCCGAGTGTCGCACGGGTTTTGGCGAACTCGCGGCGACGGAGTTGAATTCGGCACCGCGCGATCAATGCGGCGGATCGAATCTCGTCGGAGGCGTGCTCCGTCATGGAACCCAGCGCCGTTAGAGCCTCCTCGTGTTGTCCCAGTCCTTCGCGGCACAAGGCAATTTTCAAAACACGTTCGGCGGATGGTCGCAAGGAATCCCCGTTTTCCTTCGATTGGTAGAGCTGTAGCGCGAGTTGAAAGTCTCCCGCTCGAAACAGATCGTCCGCACGCGACAGGTTCCGCCAAGCCTCATGAGCGGAAGCGGTCTGGTCGTGGACCGGGCTCTCGTCGTGCGCCGAGCACGCCGCGGCCTCGTTTGTTTCGACCGATCTGGCTCGGCACGCGACACCGACACCGAGTCCCAGCGGCAGCGTCCCCACGATCGCCAACGCGATCGCGAACAACGGATTCTTCCGCTGGGAACTGACGGGTTCGGCCGCGGCTGTCGCTGCGGAAGCGGCAGACGTCGCCTGTTTGGGAGGGTTCGATGGAGGTTGAACGTGAGCGGACATGTTGACCTTGACCCGTTGGGAATGATCGGGCAACTATGCCCCGCCGTTTCGATAAAGCAACTTGATTGAACGGTCCTCAGAATAATCCTGAGTCGTTTGGATTGCGGAACCGAGGAGTGAATCATGCGCATTGATGGTGAGTCCGCCGGTTCCCCGCTGTTCGGTCGTCGTCCGGTTCGTCCGGGTGCCGCGGGTGGCAGTCGTCGGACCTCCGACGCATCGTCCGCCGCGAAGTCAGCAACGACCTCGAGTTCGCGCGAGTCCTCGGAATTGATGACCAAGTTGCAAGCGCTGCCCGAAGTCCGCCCGGAAGTCATGGAAGATGTTCGACAGCGGCTACAACGTCGTGAATTGCTGACGCGCGAAGCAGCGGAAGCCACCGCCACAGCAATTCTTTCGGACTTGCAGGCCTTCTTGCGCCTGTAGCGGTCCTCCAATTTGAGATTGCGGAGTAGACCGGCTTTGCATCCGTTGCAAAGTCGTCGCAACTGCTTCTCTTGGAACGCGACCACTTTGTCGGACATGCGTGGCGGGAATCGTTCGTTGTCCATGCAAGTGCTCGGATCGCACTTCGATTGACCAGACACGGCGTGTCAGGTGGGAACCTGCCTCGACTCGGCACGCGCCTGCCTTGGTGGTTGCCGCAGTTCAGCAAGCCAATCGAGGTTCCATTCTTATCCGAAGGATCTGCCACATGTGGTTCCCCCAATTTCGCAGCTTTGTCATCAGTCGAGTTTTCGCTGGCGTCGGTCGGAAGCGGAGAATGAACCGGTTCGCACAGTCTGCGTTGAGTCAGCAGCGACGATCGGGGGAATATCGCTGCCAAATGGCTGAGTCCGTTGAATATCTGGAAGATCGGTCGCTGCTGTCCGCGTTACACGCTGGCGTTTCGGTAAATGATCTCTCCGGCACGATCACCATCGATCAGGCCAGTTCGTCGGAGAACATCGCTGCCTCGAAGGATGGTGACATCCATGTGGCTTACGGCGGCAGTCAAGTTCGAGTCGCGACCAGCCTGGACCGTGGTTCGAGTTTTCAACCGAGCGTCCTGCTGGCGAATACTCCGGCCACTTATGTGGCGGTCGAAACGCAAGGGACGAGCAACGTTTATGTGGCGTGGGTTTCGGGCGGGAGCGCCTTTGTGAGCGTCAGTACCGACAGCGGCGCGACGTTCTCGGCAGCGCAGACCGTGACGACCGACGCCCTGTTTTTCCGTGGCATCAATTTGGCCGTCGTTGATGCGGACGTCTATGTTCAGGGATCGAGCGGCGATAACTCGGCCGTCTTCCACAACGGGACCGATGGCATCGGGGCCTACACCTCGACGGCCGTGGATCCCCTCGCCAATCGGAAACTGGAAGTCGATCCCACGGACGGTGCCGTGTATTCGATCGGCGACTACTCGGACGTCTTTGTCGCCAAGAGCACGGACTTCGGGGCCACGTTTACGGCTGACTCGACGCCGAGCGGTGGTCCGTCTGTCTTCTTCAGTACGACGGCGTTTTCTTTCGGGCCATCGGGCGAGTTCGCGTTCGTGGGCGGCAACCATCGCAACGGCAATGTGGCGTCCAAAATCGACCTCAACGCGAATACCGCGGCGAGCATCAACTTGGGAAACAACAGCGGCAACTCGCAGGGTCGGTCGCTCGCGGCCGACGCGGTGGGGAACGTGGTCGACTCGTACAACGAAGGGGGCGTGATGAAGTACCGGGTCAGCCAAGACCTGGGAACCAGCTTCGGCTCCGCTGTGACGGTCGGGTCGGCGATCAGTTCCAATGTCGCGATCAACCCGGCGTTTCAAGACGTTCTGGTGCTGTATCAAGTCGGTAGTGACCTGTTTCTAAGCACTTACGCGGGCGAACTGCTAGTTGATTCGGCACCGGTGTTGGCGACCCCCGGCAGTATCACCTACACCGAAAATGATTAGGCCACGGCCATCGCCTCTGGGATCACAGTTTCCGATTCGGACAACACCACGCTGTTCCGTGCGACGGTGACGATCACGAATTTTGTCTCGTCCGAGGACGTGTTGGCATTCACCAACAATGGCTCGACGATGGGGAACATCGCCGCGTCCTTCAACTCATCGACCGGAGTGCTCTCGCTGAAATCGAGCGGCATGACGGCGACCAAGGCCGAGTGGCAAGTGGCGTTGCGAGCCGTGACCTATGCCAACAGCAGTGACACGCCGACCACGACCACCCGGTCAGTGGATTTTGTCATCGAAGACGGCACCGAGTTGAGCAGCACCTTAACGAGCACTGTCGCCATCACCGCCGTGAATGACGTGCCTATCGCACAAGCCAGCAGCGCGACGACGAACGAGGACACGGCCAAAACGTTCGCTTCGTCGGACTTCTCGTTCACGGATGCGGAAAGCAATGCCCTCGCGTCGGTGACGGTCAGTAACCTGACGCTGGCGAGTGGCGACACGCTGACGGTCGATCAAGGTTCCGGTCAGGTCACCGTCACGAACGGGATGACGATCACCGCCGCGCAGCTGGCGTCGCTGACTTACACGCCGGACTCGAACGCAAACGGTGCGGCCCGCAGCACGTTCGACTTCCGGGTCAACGATGCGAACAACGGCACAGTCACGGCGACGATGAGCCTCGACGTCACGGCAGTCAATGATGCGCCGGTCGCTCAGACAAGCAGCGTGACCGAGGTCGAGGACACGCCGAAGACTTTCGCTGTTTCAGACTTCCAATTCACGGAAGTGGAAGGGGACGCCCTCGTCTCCGTGACGATGAGCGGACTGGCGCTGGCGAGTGGCGACACGCTGACGGTCGATCAAGGTTCCGGACCCGTGACCGTCACGATCGGGATGACGATCACTTCAGCGGAGATCGCCTCGCTGATCTACACCCCGGCCTTGAACGGGAATGGTTCGGCTCGCAGCACGTTCGACTTCAAGGTCAATGACGCCGATCTCGGCACGGCGGCTGCGACGATGAGCGTCAATGTCACGGCGGTCAATGACGCGCCGGTCGCTCTGGCCAGCAGCGTGACCACGAACGAGGAGGCACCCAAGACGTTCGCCGCCTCAGATTTCCAATTTGCCGACCCCGAAAGCAACAGCCTGGTATCGATCACCGTCAGCAACCTGACGTTGGTCGGCGGCGACACACTGACCGTGGACCAAGGGGCCGGTGCAGTGGCCGTTACGAACGGCATGACGATCACCGCCGCGCAGATCGCGACGATGGTTTACACCCCGGCCCTAGACGTTGAAGGTCCGGCTCACAGCACGTTCGATTTCATGGGCAACGACGCCGATCTCGGTACGGTGGCGGCGACAATGAGCATGAACGTCACGGGAATCAACGACGTGCCAGTGGCTCAGACGAGCAATGCGACGACGAGCGAAGACACCACAAAGACGTTTGTCGTGGCGGACTTCACGTTCACGGATGTCGAAAGTGACGCTCTCGTCTCTGTCACGGTTAGCAACGTGACGCTGGCCGTTGGCGACACGCTGACGGTCGATCAAGGTTCTGGCCCGGTGGCGGTCACGAACGGGATGACGATCACCGCCGCGCAGATGGCGACGATGGTCTACACCCCCGTCGCGAACGCGAGCGGTGCGGCTCGCAGCACGTTCGATTTCACGGTCAATGATGCTGGCACCGGAACAGTCTCCGCGACGATGAACATCAACGTGTCCGGAGTGAACGACATCCCGGTCGCTCAGCCCAGCAGCCTGACGTTGAATGAGGACACTGTCGGAATCTTCGCCGCGTCGGATTTCCAATTCACGGACACCGAGGGAAATAGTTTGGTGTCGATTTTGGTGAGCGAACTGAACTTGGCCAGCGGCGACACATTGACCGTGGACCAAGGCTCTGGATCAATCCCCGTCACTGACGGAATGACGATTACCGCCGCGCAGATTGCGACGATGGTTTACACACCGGTCTCGAATGCGAGCGGTGCGGCTCGCAGCACATTGGATTTCATGGCGAATGACACCAGCAGTGGCACGATGGCGGCGACGATGAGTATCAATGTCACCGCGGTCAACGATGTGCCCGTCGCGCAAGCGAACAGCGTGACGACGAACGAAGACACGGCTCCTCTCTTTGCCGCGTCAGACTTTTTGTTCGCCGATGTGGAAAGCGACTCGCTCGCGTCCGTCACGATCAGCAATCTGACGCTGGCCAGCGGTGACACGCTGACGGTCGATCAAGGCTCTGGCCCGGTGACGGTCACGAACGGAATGACGGTCACGGCGGCGCAGATTCCGTCGCTGACGTACACGCCCGCATTGAACGCGAATGGTTCGGCGCGCAGCACGTTCGACTACACGGTCAACGACGCGGGGACCGGCACCGTTGCGGCCGCGATGAGCCTCAACGTGACGGCGGTCAACGACGTCCCGGTCGCTCAGGCCAGCAGCGTGACGACGAATGAAGACACGGCCAAAACATTTGCCGTGCCGGATTTCCTGTTCAACGACGTCGAAGGTGACAGTCTCGTGTCGATCACGATCAGCGGACTGTCGTTGACCGGCGCTGACACGCTGACGGTCGATCTCGGGTTCAACCCGGGGCCAGTGGCCAACGGAATGACGATCACCGCCGCGCAGATTGCGACGCTGGTCTACTCTCCGGCGCTGGATGCGAACGGTGTGGCTCGTAGCTCGTTCGACTACACGGTCAACGATGCCGAGAACGGAACGGTGCCGGCGACGATGAGCATCGACGTCACGGCGGTCAACGATGCGCCGGTGGCTCAAGCCAGTAGCGTGACCACGGTCGAGGACACCGCCAAGACGTTCGCCACATCGGACTTCCTGTTCAACGACGTTGAAAGCAACTCACTCGTGTCGCTCACGGTCAGCAACCTGACTCTGGTTGGCGGCGACACACTGACGGTGGATCAGGGTTCCGGCCCAGTGACGGTGGCCAACGGGATGACGATCACCGCCACAGAGATCGCGACTTTGATTTACACTCCGGCGTTGAATGCGACTGGGACTGCTCGCAGCACGTTCGATTTCCAGGTCAACGACGCGGACCTCGGCACGGCGGCCGCGACCATGAGCATCGACGTCACTTTGGACAACGATGTGCCGGTGGCTCAAGCCAGCAGCGTGACGACGAATGAGGATACCGCCAAGACGTTTGCCACCTCGGACTTCCAGTTCACAGACACCGAAGCGGACAGCCTCGTCTCGATCACAGTCAGCAACCTGACGCTCGCGAGCGGCGACACGTTGACGGTCGATCAAGGCTCCGGCCCGGTCGCAGTGACGGACAGCATGACGATTACGGCCGCGCAGATCGCCACTCTGATCTACACACCGGACTTGAACGCAAACGGATCGGCTCGTACCACGTTCGACTTCAAGGTCAACGATACGCAAAGCGGTACGGTGGTCGCGACGATGAGCGTCAATGTCACGGCGGTCAACGATGCGCCGGTGCTGGCGACCATCGAGACGCTGCCGTTGCCGTATGCGCCGAGTGCCGCTCCCACGGTCATCACCTCGGCTTTGACCCTGGCGGATGTGGATAACACCAACTTCACCGGGGCGACGGTGCAGATCACGGGCGGATATCTGAGTGGTGATCTTCTCTCGTTTACGAACACGGCCAGCATCACCGGAGTGTGGAACGAAGCCGGCACACTGACTCTGTCCGGGAATGACACTCTCGCGAACTACGAGGCGGCCTTGCGGTCGGTGACCTACTCCAGCATCACCAAGAGTCCCGCGGCGCGGATCGTCAGCTTCCGGCTTAACGACGGGCAGGCCGCCAACAACTTGAGCAACTTGGCTCCGCGCACCGTCGGCGGCTATGCGCAACTGGTGGGAACAACGCTCAATGTCTACGGAACGCCGCTGGCCGACACCATCACGGTCACGGAAACAGCGACGCTGACAATCGTCGTCAATGGAACGTCAACCGTGTTTACGCCGGCGGCCGTCACGGAAATCAACATCTACGGGTTCGCTGGCACGGACGGAATCACGGTCAACAGCCTTCTGGTGGGGACCGCCTTGCAAGCGGAAGGTGGCGACAACAATGACACGCTGACGGTGAACAGTGGCGTGACGCAGGGAGTGACACTGGTCGGCGGAGGTGGTAACGACATCCTGACGGGCGGAGCGGGGGGCGACACTTACGTCTTCGACGCGGACTTCGACCTGGGAATTGACACGATCAATGAAACGGGTGCCGGAGTCGATACGCTGGATTTCAGTTCCACGACGACTCGCGGCATCGCCATCAACCTTGCGACTGCCACGTCGCAGGTGGTGAACGCGGCGCTCTCCTTGATCCTTTCATCGGCCACGACGATCGAGAATGTCCTCGGCGGAACACTCAACGACACATTCACCGGGAACTCGCTGGCCAACGTGTTGACGGGTGGAGCGGGCAACGACCTTTACCTCTTCGACACCGACTTGGCCTTGGGAAGTGACACGATCAACGAATCCGGAGTCGGGACAGACACCGTCGATTTCAGCGGGACGACGACGCGAAACGTCACCATCGATCTCTCGTCCGTCTCTCCACAAGTTGTGAACGCGGGGCAGACGTTGACTCTCACGTCGGCGACGACGATCGAGAACGTCATCGGCGGAGCACTTCATGACACCTTCACCGGCAACTCGCTCAACAACATCGTGACGGGCGGAGCGGGCAACGACACCTACAACTTCAACACCGACCTGGCGCTGGGAAGCGATACCATCAACGAAGCGGGTGGCGGGACAGATAAACTCGATTTCAGTGGAACCACGACTCGCAACCTCACCATCAGCCTCGCAACCGCCACGTCGCAGGTCGTCAACGCGGGGTTGACGCTGACACTCTCCGCGGACAACACGATGGAGAACGTCATTGGCGGAGCACTCCATGACACGATCACCGGCAACTCGCTGAACAACGTGTTGACGGGCGGAGCGGGCGACGACACCTACCGCTTCAACACGGACCTCGCACTCGGAAGCGATACACTCAACGAAGCGGGAGGTGGGACGGATACACTCGATTTCGGCGTGACCGCCACTCGCAGCGTCGTCATCGACCTCTCGAAAACCACGTTGCAAGTGGTGAATGCGGGGCTGTCCTTAACGCTCTCTTCGGGAGCCGTGATCGAGAACGTCATTGCCGGAGCGCTCAATGACACGCTCACCGGGAACTCGCTGAACAACAGCCTGGTGGGTGGAGCGGGCAACGACACCTACTTCTTCGACACCGACTTGACGCTGGGAACTGACTCGATCAACGAAGCGGGCGGCGGGACGGACACCCTCAATTTCAGTGCCACGACGACCAAAGCCCTTACGATCGACCTGTCCAACGCGGCGGCCCAAGTGGTGAACACAGGGCTGACCTTGACCCTCTCGTCAGACACCACGATCGAGAACGTGGTCGGCGGAGCGCTGAATGACACGATCACCGGGAACTCGAGGCCCAACGCCTTCACAGGTGGAGCGGGTAACGACACCTACCTCTTTAATACCGACTTGGCTCTGGGGAGCGATACGGTCGATGAGGCCGGCGGCGGAACGGATACGCTCGACTTTGGAGTGACGACGACTCGCAACATCGTCCTCGATCTGTCCAAGACAACGCTGCAGGTGGTGAACGCCGGGTTGATGCTGACTCTCACATCGGGCACCACGTTCGAGAACGTGATCGGCGGAGTGATGAATGACACGTTCACCGGCAACTCGCTGGCCAACGTGTTGACGGGTGGTGCGGGCAATGACACTTACCTCTTCACCACCGATCTGGCACTGGGCAGCGATACGATCAACGAAGCGGGGGGCGGGACCGACACACTGGATTTCAGTGGGACCGCGGGACGAAACGTCGTCATTGACCTCTCCCGAGCCACATCCCAGGTGGTGAACGCGGGATTGACGCTGACTCTCTCATCGGGGGCCACGATCGAGAACGTCGTTGGCGGAACACTCAATGACACGTTCACCGGCAACTCGCTGAACAACGTGTTAACGGGCCGATCGGGCAACGACCTCTACCTCTTCGACACCGACTTGACGCTGGGAAGTGACACTGTCAACGAAGCAGGTGGTGGAACCGATTCGCTCGATTTCAGTGGAACCACAACGCTCGGCGTGACGATCGACCTGTCGAATGCCGCGTCGCAAGTGGTGAACGCGGGGCTGACACTGACACTCTCGGCTGGCAACACGGTGGAGAATGTCCTCGGCGGTGCGCTCAACGACACATTCACCGGGAACTCGTTGAACAACGTCTTGACGGGCGGAGCGGGCAATGACACCTATGCCTTTGACGGCGACCTGGCACTCGGAAGCGACACAATCAACGAAGCAGGGGGCGGAACGGACACGCTCGATCTCGCCGGAACCACGACTCGCAGTGTTGTCATTGACCTCTCGAAAGCCGCGTTGCAAATCGTGAATGCGGGGCTGTCTTTAACGCTCTCCTCGGGGGCCACAATCGAGAACGTCATTGCCGGAGCGTTCAACGACACTCTCACCGGGACCTCGCTGAACAATCTGTTGACGGGCGGAGCGGGCAACGACACCTACTTCTTTGATACCGACAGCGCGCTGGGAAGTGACACGATTGACGAAGCGGGCGGCGGGACGGACACCGTCAACTTCAGTGCCACAACCACTCAATCCCTCACTCTCGACCTGTCCAATGCGACGGCTCAAGTGGTGAGCACGGGGTTGACGTTGACCCTCTCGGCGGACACCGCGATCGAGAACGTGGTCGGCGGGACTCTCCATGACACATTCACTGGGAACTCGCGGCCCAACGTCTTCACGGGCGGAGCGGGCAACGACACCTACTTCTTCAACACCGACTTGGCTCTGGGCAGCGACACGATCGATGAGGCCGGCGGCGGAACGGATACGCTCAACCTCGGCGCAACGACGACTCGAAACATCGCCATCAACCTCTCGACCGCCACGTCACAAGTGGTGAACGCCGGGCTGACACTGACTCTCACGTCGGGCACCACGATCGAGAACGTCATCAGCGGAGCGTTGAATGACACGCTCACCGGGAACTCGCTGGCCAACGTGATGACGGGCGGAGCCGGCAACGACACCTACCTGTTTGCTTCGGACCTCGCTCTGGGAAGCGATACGATCAACGAAGCGGGTGGTGGAACGGACACACTCGATTTCACCGCGACCGCAGGGCGCAACGTTGTCATCGACCTCTCCAGAGCCACTTCACAAGTGGTGAACGCCGGGCTGACACTGACTCTCTCTTCGGGAACCACGATCGAGAACGTCATCGGCGGAGCACTCAACGACACATTCACCGGCAACTCGCTGGACAACGTCTTGACAGGACGGGCGGGCAACGACACCTACCTCTTCGATACCGACTTGGCGCTGGGAATCGACACCGTCAACGAAGCGGGTGGTGGAACCGATGTGCTCAATTTCAGCGGAACCACGACGCTCGACGTGACGATCGACCTGTCGAATGCTGCGGCCCAAGTGGTGAACACGGGGCTGACGCTGACACTCTCGGCTGGCAATACGCTGGAGAACGTCATCGGCGGTACGCTCCATGACACGATCACCGGGAACTCGCTGACTAACATCCTCACGGGCGGAGCGGGCAATGACACCTACGTCTTCGACACCGACCTTGCACTCGGAAACGACACGATCAACGAAGCCGGAGGCGGAGTGGACACACTCGATCTCGGCGGGACCACGACTCGCAATATCGTCATGGACCTCTCGAAAGCCACGTCACAGGTGGTGAACCTGGGACTGACACTGACCCTTTCAGCGGGCAACACGCTGGAAAACGTCATCGGTGGAACGCTCAATGACTCATTCACGGGGAACTCGCTGGCCAACACGTTCACGGGCGGAGCGGGCAACGACATCTACCTCTTTGATGTGGACTTGGCACATGGCAGTGACACGCTTGTGGAAGCGGGAGGCGGGACCGACACGCTCGATTTTGGTCTCACGACGACTCAGTCCTTGACCGTTGATCTGTCGAATGCCGCAGCCCAGGTCGTGCATACGGGGCTGACGCTGACCCTCTCGGCCGGCAACACGCTGGAGAACGTCATCGGTGGAGCACTCCATGACACACTCACCGGGAACTCGCTGGCCAACGTCTTGACGGGCGGAGCGGGTAACGACACTTACGTTTTCGACACCGACCTGACGCTGGGCAGCGACACGATCAACGAAGCGGGTGGCGGAATCGACAGTCTCAATTTTAGTGCCACGACAACCAGCGTCGTGGCGGTCGATCTGTCGAGTGCGACGGCTCAGGTCGTCAACTCCGGGCTGACGCTGACGCTCTCGTCGGCCGCGACCCTGGAGAACGTGATCGGCGGCGCGCTCGGCGACACGCTGATCGGGAATGCGTTGGCCAATGTCCTGACCGGCGGGGCTGGAAACGACACGCTGGTGGGTGGTGCCGGAAAGAACATTCTGATCGGCGGGACCGGCACCGATTCGCTCACGGGCGGGACGACTGAAGATCTGCTGCTCGGAGCGCAGTACTCGAACGAGGCCAATTCGGCGGCGCTCATCTCGCTGCTCAATGAATGGACTTCCGCCAGTTCTTACGCCACGCGCCAGGCTCATCTCTTGGGAACCCTGACTGGCGGCTTGAATGGCACGCTGGTCTTAAGCTCGACGACGGTCACGGAAGATGACGAGAAGGACACCCTCACGGGGGGTAGCGGCAAAGACTGGTATCTGCGCAACAGCCTGGGAGCGACCTTGGCGAACCGAGATACGATCACCGATACGGACATCGACAGCGTCTTCACGGAAATCGACACTTGGTTGTAAATCCCCGCACCCGATGACGCGGCAACGGACAACGCCGTTATGGATTTTCAGGAACGGCCAGGGGATTGAATTTTGTCGCGGAGCGACAGCGTGAAGGTAGCCGGGCGTTTCAACGGCCGGTGACGCAGATCGTGAAAAGCCTGCGTCGCGGAGCGACGCCGTGAGATTGCGGTTTGGAAACGATCGTTCAGTCGTCGCTCCGCGACTCGGTGGTCTTTCTTCGTGGCGAACCCGGCGTTGAAACGCCGGGCTACTATCAGACTGTCGCTCTGCGACGAAATCTCGGAGTTGGACGGGGACTCTTGCCCGTCTCGTGTGCGAAATCTCCGCATGAAATGACGGGCACGAGTACCCGTCCTACGGCAAACCCCGTTCGGGGGAAAATCCTTAACGGCGTTGGGGCTTGGCATTGGAGCCCGGGATTGCAACCCAGGGCTGCGCCCTGGGCTATCGAGTCTTGGCCCTTCGGGCCGAAAAATGCGCAACAATTCCCGCCCGATGCTTCATATCAGTCCCAACATTTCATGACCGGTGTCTGATACGAACCCGAAGCGCAAGATTGTCGCTGTGACGCTTGTCACCCGAAGCGTGAGCGAGGGAGTGTGTTGCGTCCTTCGCTCACGCTTCGGGTGACAAGTCATCATCCGCCGCGCGAAGAATTGTCGCTCGCTAGTCGTTGTTCCCGTCGAGACAAGCTCGGCGAGAACCCTCCGCACAATGCGTTGAGTCGTTGCAATCCGACTCCGCCAAATAGGCTCACGCAGTTCCTTGCGAAATCTTTTCAAGTTTTAGCAACCGGCAGAAATTGCCGTCGATTTATTTCCGTGGAATGACGAAGAGACGCGACCCTTCGTCCCTCATCTACGAAATCTGGCACGTCCAAAACACAATCGAAGGGGGAATCTGGTCATGGGTCTGTCCGTCAATACCAACGTCGCGTCCTTAAACGCTCAAACGAACCTGTCGAGAAGCACGAACCGGCTGAATACGTCGATGGAACGGCTTTCAACCGGTATGCAGATCAACAAGGCATCCGATAACTCAGCCGGGTTGGTGATCTCGGAATTGCAACGCAAGGAAATCAACGGCCTCAGCGGAGCCATCAAAAACATTGAGCGTGGTGTGAACGCCGTGCAAACGGCCGAGTCAGGGTTGGGTGAGGTCAACGACCTGCTGTTGAAAATTCGTTCGCTGGCCATCGATTCGGCCAACGCGGCGACTCAAGACACCGCGTCGCTCGCCGCCAATCAGGCGGAAGTCGGCAAGTTGCTGCTGAGCATCACGCGCATTGCCGATACCACGAAATTCGGGACGAAAACCTTGTTGGATGGTTCGTTCTCGGCCCAGCAGTTCCAGATCGGTGCGTTTTCCGGCGAGAACGCCTCGCTGACGATTGCCGATACCGACGCGGCCACATTGCTCATCGACACGATTGACGTCACGACGACCGGTGGGGCGAACTCGGCAATTACCGCGATCGATACCGCGATTAACACCGTGGCCACCGCTCGTGGTGCATTGGGTGCATTCCAAACCGGTACGCTGGACGCCTCGAAGAACAACAACATGTCGCAGATGATCAACATGCAGGCCGCCGAATCCAGCTTGCGTGACACCGACTATCAGAAAGAAATCGCCTCCTTCACCAGCGAGCAGATCCGCTCGCAAGTCGCTTCGACGGTGCTGGGTATGGCGAATCAAACCTCCCAGCAGATTCTGAGTCTGTTACGAGGCTAAGCATGAAACTGGGGACCGTCTCTCTCGGGTCTGGAGAGGGGAGTGAATACTCCACCTCTCCACCGAGCGAGGCGGTGTAATGCGAATCTCCAGTGCAGACCGACCTGAGCGACTGCGGCTCCAACGAGAAATTTCTTTTTTCACTGGCAACGAGCAAGCGGCAGGTTCTGCCGTCGATTGATGGTGTGGAACGACAAAGCGGTGCCGATGGCGTGAGACCGATCGTCGAGCGGTTCAAGAAATTGCCTCCCACCAAATATCGATGGAGATTGCCATGATGGGGTTATCAGTCAACACGAACATTGCGTCTCTCACTGCGCAATCCAATCTCTCCAAAAGTACCGGACGCATGCAGACGTCGATGGAGCGGCTCTCGACCGGATTGAAGATCAACAAGGCGGCCGACGACTCGGCGGGATTGGTGATCTCCGAGCTGCAACGCAAAGGGATTAGTGGTCTGACCGGGGCGATCAAGAACATCGAGCGAGGCGTGAACGCCGTCCAGACCGCCGAGTCTGCCCTCGGTGAAGTCAACGACTTGCTGCTCAAGATTCGCAGCCTGGCCATCGACTCGGCCAACGCCGCGACCCAAGACGCCTCGTCCCTGGCGGCCAATCAAGCCGAAGTCGGCAAGCTGCTGGCCAGCATCACACGCATCTCCGACTCCACCAAGTTTGGAACCAAACCGCTGCTCGACGGCAGCTTCTCGGCACAACAATTCCAAATCGGAGCGTTTGCCGGTGACAACACCACACTGACCATCTCCGACAGTGATGCCGCCGCACTGCTGATTGACACCATCGACGTCACCACGACCGGCGGAGCGAACTCGGCCATCACGGCGATTGACGTCGCCATCGGCACGGTCGCTTCGTCGCGCGGTGCTCTCGGAGCGTTCCAGTCTGGAACCTTGGATGCCACGAGGAGCAACAATACGTCGCAGTTGATCAACATGCAGCAGGCCGAATCAGTTCTGCGTGACACCGACTACCAAAAGGAAATCGCCACGTTCACCAGCGAACAAATCCGACAGCAAGTCGCATCGACCGTGCTGGGCATGGCAAACCAAACGTCGCAATCCATCATCAATCTTCTCAGAGGGTAATACAAACTCACTTCTCTCTCTTGATTGGGAGTGAGCGTTGCTTCGGCGGCGCTCACTCCTTTCTTGCGTTGATGGTTCGGCGATTTCGCGGCAGGTGGTTGACATGCCCATCACGTTCAATGGACTGGCTTCTGGACTGGACACCAACCAGATCATCACAGATCTGGTGCGTTTCAGTCAGCAGCGCATCAATTCGCTGAAAGTCAAAGAAGCTGAGGCGGCCGGACGTCAGGGAGTGCTCGCGACACTCAAGAGTCGCCTGCAATCGTTGCAAACGCAGGCGAGTTCCCTGGCTCGGCCGCAGCAGAGTGTCTTCGATCGCCGAGCGATCGCCTCCAGTGATGAATCGCTGGTGAAGGCCGCTGCCGGAAGCATCGCGACGCCTGGCGTGCAATCTCTGAGAGTGTTGGGGCTGGCCCAAGCTCACCAAGTCGCTTCGCAAGGATTCGACGATCTCACCAGTGAGATCACAACCGGCACGTTTCAGATTCAAGCCGGCGGTTCGTCCGCCACGATCACGATCGACTCGACCAACAACACACTGACCGGACTGGCGCAAGCGATCAACGGCGCCGCAGTGGGAGTCACGGCGACGATCATCAATGACGGCTCGGATTCGCGCACTCAGCCCTATCGCCTGCTGCTGTCGGCGAACAACACCGGTACGGACAACGCCATCTCGATCATCAACAGTTTGGGAGCCGAGAGTGGCGGCGCGGTTCAGCCCAACTTCGGTGCGACGCAAATCGGAACCGCCGTGCTGGCGACGAACTTCAGCGGCTCGTCGGATGTCACCTCCAACGCGGGAGCGGGCGGCTACACCGGCACGTCCAACGATTCCATCACCTTCACGATCCAGAACAGCGGCACGGTCGGCACCGACAACGGCCTGGAGGTCGCGTATGCCAACAGCGACGGAACCAAAACCGGCACGCTGACTCTGAGCGCCGCAGATGTGGGCGTGGCCAAGTCTGTCGTCGATGGCGTGGAAGTCACGTTTGCCAGCGGTAGCCTGGTCGCGGGTGAGAAATTCTCCGTCGATGTCTTCGCACCGACGATTCAAGAAGCCGCCAACGCCCAGATTCAAATTGGTTCAGGAGCCGGCGCGATCACGGTGCAAAGCGCGAAGAATCAAGTCACGGATTTGATTCGCGGGGTCACGCTCAATCTGCAAGCCGCCGATCCGACCAAGGACGTTCGCCTGACGATCACCAACGATACCGAGGCGGCCAAGCAGGAGATTCTCGATTACGTCAAGGACTACAACGACTTCTTGACGGACCTCGCGAAGCAAACCAAGTTCGATTCGGCGACCGGCATTTCAGGACCATTGGCAGGCAACCGTTCCGTGACGGCCCTGCGAGATCAACTGCAACGCACGATGCTGGCCACGTCAGCCAATTTGTCGTCGTCGTTCAATCGGCTCACCTCGTTGGGAATCAGCGTAGACGATCGCGGCCAACTGGCGGTCAATGAGAGCCGCTTGAGTGATGTGCTCGGCGGCCGAGTTTCCGGTGTCAGCTTCGCGGACGTTCGCAAGCTGTTCGCACTTCGCGGCGAGTCGTCGTCGGGAGCCATCGAGTTCATCACGGGCAGCTCACAAACGAAGGACTCCGTGAGTCCCTATGAAGTCGATGTGACTCAAGCCGCCGAGCAAGCCGGGATCACGGCCAGCAACTCACTGGCAGGCTCCATTGTGGTCAACGGCACGAACAACCAATTGATCGTGCGAATTGACGACTCGACGAGCAGCACTCTGACGCTTGCGACCGGCACTTACACCCCGCTGTCGCTGTCGCGCGAACTGGAAAGCCAGATCAACAGCGCGATGTCGTCCACGGGTCGCAGCGTCCGCGCGTCGTTATCGGGGCAGAAGATCGTGCTGACCTCCGATCGCTTCGGCGCGGCCTCCGAGGTGACGGTCGTCTCCGGAACGGCGCTCTCCACCTTGGGCTTTGCCGGCACCGAGACGGATCGCGGCTTGGATGTCGCCGGTCAATTCATCGTCAACGGCGTCACTGAAACTGCAACGGGCGTGGGCCGGATTCTGACCGGGACTTCCACGAACTCGAACACGGCCGACCTCGCGATTCAAGTGACGCTGACCAGCTCGCAGTTGCAGGCCGGTGTCGATGCGACGCTGTCGGTCACGCATGGGCTGGCTTCGCAGTTGGACAATTTGTTGGACAACATCCTTGACCCCGTCAGCGGTCGCTTGAAAGCGATCTCCGATCGTTTCGGCCGCACCGCCGACGAAGCTCAAGCCGCCACGCTTAAGGAAACGCAATTGCTCGACGAACGCAAAGCGGCTCTCGTCCGTCAATTCGCCAACATGGAACAGACGCTAAGCCGCCTACGTTCGAGCGGCGACTTTGCAACCAACACGCTCTCGTCGTTGGTCTCCGGCCGATCGGCGTGATTTCCATCGAATTGGAACGACGGTTTTCACACGACAAGAACAACAAGGAGTGCCTTCGTGAGACGACTCGACGCCTATCAATAGCAATCGCCGAACTGGACACGTATCGAAATGCTGCTGGCCGCTTTCGATGGCGTGATCCAACGACTCACCGCGGCACAGGAACTCATCGCGGCCAATGAAACCTGGAAGGCTCAGCCGTTGCTCCTTCGATCGCAGCGGATCGTGTTGGAGCTGTACTCCGGCCTCGATCTTCGACTCGGAGACGTCCCCGACAACATGGGCAAGCTGTATCTCTTCGTGCTGAACTGCATCGGCATGGGCGAGTCATTGAACGTGCCGTCCGCACTGGATGTGCTCGGCATCGTTCGCGACGGACTGAACGACGTTCGCGACATGGCGATCGAGCTGGAACATCGTGGTCAGCTTCCGCAAGCGCCACATCAGACGCATGTTTTGCAGGACGTTGCCGGCTAGCGGCGAATCGAAGTTTCGCCTCGATACGTGACCAAGTCGTCGCTGAGTCGCGTGGCTAACTCCATATCCGTCGCCGATAGTTCGGTCAGAACTTTGGTGGAGTCGCGATCCTTCAGGCGCAGCAACAATGCGATCGCCTCTCGATCGCTCCCTTGCCGAGCGAGTCGACTCACCAGGACGGCAGTGTCTCGTACCGCATCACCGCCGCGCAACGAAACGAGTGGCCGAGTGTTCGTCGGCGAATCCACAGTTCGCGTCGCGGAGTTGTTGGTGGCGACGTCAGCGGAAATCATCGCTTCGCGCTGAGCCAATCGGACGGACGCATCTCGCAGAGCGGCGATCTCGTCTGAGAATTGTTGGCGAAGGCGTTCGACGGATTGTTGCTCTTCTCGAATTCCATCAAAGATGATTCGCAACGCATCCTGTTTCGCTCGAATCTCTGACTCGTGCTGACGGACTTCGCTGAGCGTCTGTTGCAAATCAGAGGTTGGTCGATCGGCAGCCTCCGGGGCGGCGACGTCTGCTCGCCGTGATTTGGCCGAATTGCGCGGCGAGCGAACCGACTCACCTGCATTCTTCGAGCGACTAGTCTTGCGGTGAGTGGCGGTGTCGCTGGAGTGTGTCATGTCTGGCGACAACATCATCTCGGACATCGCCGAGGCAACGGCGAAGACCAAGAGTGCTGTCGTTAATCCGGCGGCGACAATTTTCATCGTCTGATTCCAACGATCTCATCGAAATGAGGATCCGTTACATCTGCATCCGCATCACTTCTTGATACGCCTCGACCACTTTGGACTGCACTTCCACGAACACGCGAAAGCTCAAGTCGGCCTTGGCCATTGCCAACATCGTCTCGTGAATGCTGTCCGACTCTCCGGTCGCTAGTTTTTGCACAGCCTGATCGGCTTGGGTTTGCTGAGTATTCGTGTCAGCCACAAATCGTTGAATGACGTTGCCGAACGAGCCTTCGCCCACTTTCGAGACGAGCGGCCCCAAACCAGAGATCGCTTCCGAACCTGCGGCTCCCAGATTGATCGGTTGGACGTGCATGAGGGGTTCCTTCCCGAATCGTCATACCCCGCGCGGTCTCGGATGAGCCGTTTTGGCGAGCGGCAGGGCGTCAGCCCTCCGCGAAAATACAAGTCAAACGACTCGGAGGGCTGACGCCCAGCCGCTCGCCAAGTTTCTCATGTCACCCGCGAGTCAGGGCGAGCGCCGATTGGCTCAGTTCCAGGAACGATTGGGCGACACGCAGATTCGCTTCGTAGGCGCGGGTGGCGGTAATCAGGTTGACCATTTCAACGGGCAATTGGACGTTGGGCATGGCGACGTGACCATCTGCGTCGGCATGGGGATGACCGGGATTGAACACGCGAGGCAATTCGGATGGATCTTCGACCGTGCCCGCGACACGGACTCCGCCAAGCCCAGGTGCGTCATTCGCTTCGGCTCCCGATAAGACAGTTTCAAACACGACGTCACGGCGGCGATAGGGCCCCCCTTCGGGAGTTTTGGTCACCGACGCATTCGCGATGTTGTTGGCCACAACTTCCATGCGCAGCCGTTCGGCTCCCAATCCGGAAGCGGAGATGTTGAGTGCCCCGAGGGCGGAATCAAAACTCATTTTTCCTCCTCGATCCTATCAGACGGAACGGCCGCTAACGGCTCGTTTCATCATGGCCAATTTCGTGGCCAGGAGTTGCAGGTAGGTGTTTCCCAACAGCGTGTTCTTGTTGAGCCGCATCATTTCCGTGTCAATCTCGACGTTGTTGCCATCCAGACGAGTCGGTGTGGTTTGGTCTTCGACGACCTCCGGCCGCAATGTCTTCAGGGGTGCGTCTGCTCGCGATCCCAATTGCTCGGCCAGGGTGTCTTCAAAGCGAACTTCCAACCGGCGATAGCCGGGCGTGTTGACGTTCGCCACGTTCTGCGCCAGCACTTGATGTCGCAGTTGCGTCACGTCGGTGAGTTTGGCGAGCAAGTCGAAGAAGATGTCCCTGAGATAGTTGAAGAAGTAGGCGGTTCCTCCGTCGGGGATTACGTTCCCCGATGGAAGTTCAAGTCAAGAACGGAGGAACCACCATGGAACGACAGTACGGGACAGGAAATGGACGGGGCAAGACAT
>SYJG01000408.1 GCA_005798445.1 Planctomyces sp. | reverse complement strand
GATCTACGACATGTGCAAAGCGGTCGATCGCGGCATGTCGATCGGCCCCATCGAACTGCTGGAGAAGACCGGCGGACGTAGCGGACATTTCGTCAGAGACGGGATTGCAAATTGCATCCGCCGCGGCGGAGCAAATTGCGAATTGGAATCACCGACAAGTTGAGTTGCGTCCGATGGATGATCCCCTGTCTTCAATTCGCAATTTCAAATTTGCAATTTGCAATCTGCCTCCCTCAGGAGTTGACCTTGTTTGCCGGTCCCATTTTCATCCGAGAAGCACTGACGACGCCCCGTCGGTTACGGCATTTTTTGATTCGGTCGGGTTACGTCGCCGGTTTGTTCGTGCTGATGTACACGGCCGGACAAGCGACGTTCGGCTGGCAGCAGGTGCGCAGCTTGGGCGATGTCGCCCACTTTGGAAGTTTGATCTTTCAGATTTTCGCGCTGCTGCAAATGACGTTGGTGTTGTTCTTCGGGATGTTGTTCACGGCGGGGAACATTGCCCAGGAGAAGGATCGGCAGACGTTAATTCTGCTGCTGATGACCGACCTGCGACGGCGTGAGATGGTGCTCGGCAAGTTGCTGGCCAGCCTGTTGCTGCCGTTGGTGTTGGTGGCGACTTCGGTGCCCGTGTTTTGTGTGACGCTGTTGTTGGGAGGAGTCTCACCCGATCAAGTTGCTTGGGTCATTGGTCTCTGCACGGCGGCGACATTCGCTTCGGGAGCTTGGGGCGGATTGGTTGCGTTTTGGCGTGAGAAGACGTTTCAGACTCTGGCGATTTGCGTGCTCGGTTTGGTGTTGTTTCTCGGGGCGGTCGAGGCGGTCGTGGCTGTTGCTGGTACGTCTTCCGTAGTTGGCAGTATGGCAGGGTTGCTGAATCCCTATCGTGCTTTGTTGTCAGTGATGAACCCGTTCGAGACTCATGGTGGATTGAACTACTCGCAGGTGGCGGAACGGTCGGTGATGGCGTTGAACGCGCTGGCGGTGACACTCATCAGCGTGAGCATCGTGCGATTGCGAGTTTGGAATCCGAATCAGGCGTCGTTCGCTCCACCGAAAACGGAGAAGACCGAGGTGGCCGGCGAGACGCGCGTTCGGCATCGGACGATCTGGACGAACCCGGTCCTGTGGCGAGAAGTTTGTACGCGGGCTTATGGCCGGCGGATGGTGCTCATCAAGCTGGTGTACTACGCGATCGCCGCGTTTGTCGTCTCAATGTTGTGGTCGTCGAACGGCAGTGGCGAGATGCTGCTGGGCGTGGTGACTCCAGCGGGGATCGGGTTCGTCGCACTCGGTTTATTGAGCCTCCTTTTGGTGAATGCTCAGGGGGTGACATCGATTACGACGGAGAAGGACACGAAGACGTTGGAATTGCTGTTGGTTACGGACATCTCGGCGAAGGAATTCGTTTTCGGCAAGCTCGGCGGAGTGCTGTTCAACACGAAGGAATTGATCGTGATTCCGTTGGCATTGATCGGTTGGCAGTTGGCGATCGGCGGTGTCGCATGGGAGAACTCGGCTTATGTGCTGCTGAGTTTTCTGGCGCTGGTCGGCTTCGCGGCGATGCTCGGACTGCACGCGGGGTTCAGCTTTGACAACTCGCGAGCGTCGATTGCGAACAGTCTGGGCACGATGTTTTTTCTCTTCATCGGCATCATCATTTTCATGATCCTGCTGGTGGAAGCTCGCTCGTCGTTCTTTTTGCAGTTCCAAAGTTTCCTGGTTTTCATTCTGGTCGGCAGCATCGGCCTGTACGCCTCGCTGACGCACCGTAATCCGTCGGTCGCGCTGACATTGGCGGCGGGCGGTTTGCCGTTCCTGACGTTTTACGCGATCACCGAGTTTTTGCTGCACGGCACTTTGGGCGTTTGCTTCTCGATCCTGATGGCTTACGGTTTCACGACCGTCGCGATGCTGATTCCAGCGATCAGCGAGTTCGACACGGCGCTGGGACGCTCGACGCTCGACAAGGGTTAGGCCGATGCCCGTCACGGTGACATGCAAGTGCGGACACGTCACCGAACTGGCTGATCGCGAGCAGCTCGGCGACGCGGTTGTTGTCGCCGATCAGGTCTGCTCGGCCTGTGGCTGCTCATTGGCGGCGCACGCCCCGGCCGGCAAGCGAATGTTTCAGCAGTTGTGGCAGTCGCACGTCGGCGACGCGAGCACTCCGGTTGTTCCGATCGAACCTGTGGTTGCACCGCTTGTCGAAGAATCGATCGCGGCGGAGCCGAGCAAGCCGCGTCGCAGTCTGTGGGATGTGATGCGTGGCTCGACCGTCACGCCCGCAGCGGAAGCTCCGGCGACTACGGAACCAACGGGGGACGCTGTCAAACCCAAGGGTCTGTGGGGAGTGATGCAGAGCGTGCCTCCTGTTGAGTCACACGGCTCGCTACCAGCCCTTCTCCCCTTGGGAGAAGGTGGCCGAAGGCCGGATGAGGGACGGTTTGACGAACGATTGCCACACGCGAACGGTGCTTTGACGAACGTCTTTCGTCAGGCCGTCCCGCACCCCCGCCCGCTCCCCAAGGGAGAGGGAGAAAAGCCGAACACCGATTCGCCAACGCCTGCCGTCACTGCGACACTCACTTCCGAACAGAGGTACGCGCAGGCGGCGAGCTTGGCCTCGATGACGCATGTTGCCGCGTCGTGGCAGCCTGAGCCGGCTGAAGCACCGTTCGACGAGGACGAGCGAGAATGGTCTCGCCGCGCGCTGACGGCGCTGGCGTTCGCAGTCTTGACCGTACTTGCCGCCGTGGCCAGTTTACGGCCGGAATGGTGGTGGCGTGGGCCGGCACTGGTAACGGGGTTGGTGGCTGTGTTGCTCGGATTCGTCGCGGCTGCAGATATTCGGCGATCACGCGGACGACTGAAGGGACGTTGGGTCGCCAAATCGAGCGTGCTCGTGGGGGCATGCGGAATGTTTCTCGCACCGCTCGTGTTTGCTCGGTTGGGTGAGCGTCAGCGCGAGAATGCCGGACGTGAAGAAATTCACTGGCGGCTGCGACGCATCGGAAAAGGTCTGGATCAGATTCACACGCAGCAGGGACATTTTCCAGAGGCGGCGCTGAAGGGCCGAGACGCGCATGGCGACAATGTCCCGATGCACGGCTGGATGACTCCACTGTTGCCGTTTGTCGGTCAGGAAGCGGTCTATCGGCAGATGGATTTGAAACAACCGTTTGACGCACCAGCGAACATGCCGGCGATGCAGCAGCAAATTCCAGAGTTCTCATTGCCGCGGCGGAAGCCATCGAGATCACCCCGCGGTTTCGCGCTGGCGCACTTTGCTGGAGTCGGTGGACAAGACGTGCGCGAGCCGGCGGGGTTGGTCCATTTCGGTTTGTTCACCGACGGCGGGGCGGTCAAGCACGAGCAGATCACCGACGGGCTCAGTCAGACGATCATCGTCGGCGAGATTCGCGATCGTGATCCAGCCCCGCCGCCGTGGGGCGAACCGGGAAACGTCCGCTCGATCGGCGAAGGCTTGAATCGTCAGTTTCGCGGCTTTGGGAATGCCAATGGCTCCGGCGCGACATTCTTGCACGCGGACGGTTCGGTGAAGTTCTATTCGACCAAGACGGATCGCCGCGTGTTGGAACGTCTGGAGACTCGCGACGGTGGGGAACTGGAATGAATGGGAAATCCGCAGGGCGAAAGTCGGATCGAGATTCATTCCTTCCTCCCTGCCGATCTCCGAATTCCGCCTTGCCTCACTTGCCGACCGTGTCGGCACCGTTTCCGTTCGAGCGTTGCAGGAACTGCAACCAACGCCGGCCTTGAGTCGTATTCGAGCCTTCGTTCTGCGCGCGTGAGCCAGCGGCCGGTGAGCCCGAATCATCCGGCGAGAGACCGAGTTGACGCATCTGCCGGCCGAGATGTTCGGCCTTGATCGAAAGTTTGGCTTCTTCGCGAGCCAACTTGGCCCGTTGCAGCGACAGATCGACCTCGGCGACGCGCAGCTTTTCTTGCAGTCGATCGCGCAGGTTCAGAAGTTCGGCGTGCAAGTCGCTTGGAACGCTGTTGAGTTCTTCCCAGTTGGGGAATTCGATGCTTGCGTCGGGTGAGCTGAGTCGGCGCAACAGGAATGCGATGAATTCATCACGATTGCGAATGGCTTCGATGAGCGTGGCTTGGTCGGCGCTATCGACATCGATGGTCGGAGGTGGTTCGGGCAATGATGTCGGAACAGATCGTTGATCGAGCGAACGCGATTCTTTTGGATTTCGTTCTTCAGTGGTGGTGTCTGGAGTCGCGGCTGTTTTGGCGGACAACACAGGTGGACTAACTGTCGTCGGGTCGTAACTTTCCCCAGCCAGCATCGCCGCCTTGATCGCTTCCCAACCGGATTTGGCGGGTTCTGCAATGGAGACTTCGGTGTAGACCGATTTGCTCGATGCGGTTTTGAGAGATTGCCCCGCTGTTTCCGTGTTGGAGTCGGTCGGCGAAGAACCAATCGCGCTGAAGTTCGCGAGAGGAACAGCACCGGAAGCGACCAGATCATGCAACTCGGTGATCTGCGATTCGATGCGTGCCAGTGTTTGGCCTGCTTGCGTCGCTTCCCAATCGCCGAGCGTCCGCGTCAATTGTTCGAGCAGCGTTTGTTGACTTTCGATCAACTCAGTTGGCAGACCGGCGACCGCAGATCCACCCCGTCCTGATCCCGTGCGCTGCACGCGGTCGAGTTGATCGGCCGCCTGCTCCAAACGCTGAGTCAGCATTTGCACGACTTGATCGCGCTCTTTGAGCGTGTCTTGCAGCGTGAGGATTCGTTTCTCGTAGGCGGCGGACAGCGGTTCGCCGGTCAAGCGAGTTTGCGCGGGTGCGAAGTTGGTTCCGCTTCTCGAGGCCAAATCTTTGAGCGATTGCGTCGAGTTTGAGAGATTCGATTTGGCAGCGTTGGTTGCATTCGGCCCCGCGACGTTCGACACCGTACGCGATGCGCCGGCCAACGTCGGATTTTCCGAAGCCGCACCAGGATCACGAACTGCTGGACGCGCAGCAGAGTCGGCAGGGATCGACATGGACGCTGTTTCCGATCGAATTCGAGATGCCGTTTTCGGTTCGACAGCGATCTTGCTGGCGGTGCCGGCCGCCATCACTGGCGACCGGGCGAAACAATCCGGCCTGCAAAGTTAGGTCAAAATCGAGCGGCACACTGTCACGGTTGGCCGCGACGACTCATGAAGCTGGTCCGGTTGTGACGGTGCTAGCGGTTCGCATCAACTTGCGGATTGACCACGTTCTCGGGATGGCCACCGGTCAGCGTCGCCGCGACTTGCCGAGCCGCTCGCACACGCAATTCCTGCAACGACTCAACAGACAAAAAAGCGGTGTGCGGTGTGACGATCACTCGTTCGTCGCGAAACAGCAGCTGAGACAGGTCGGGCGGCTCCGGGTCGAAGACGTCGAGCGCGGCCCCCGCGATTCGGCCCGCTTGCAACGCCTCCCAAAGCGCCGTGTGGTCGATTAGCCCGCCGCGCGACGTGTTCACGATGAACGTGGTCGGCTTGAGCAACGACAACGATTCTCGATTCAGCAAGTGCCGCGTCTCCGCCGACAGCGGCACATGCAACGAAACGAAATCGCTGCGCCGCAGCAATTCCGGCAACTCGACGAGACGAACGCCGCTGCCATGATCGTTGCCGGATCGCGTCCAGGCGATGATCTCGAATCCAAACGCGCGAGCACGTTCGGCAACCGCTCGACCGATGCGGCCCAGGCCGATGATGCCCAACACGGACCCGCGCAATCGCCGCAATGGTCCGCCGGCTTGCAGTCGGTACTCGCCGGCCTTCGTCCGTTGATGAAAGAACGGCACCTTACGAGCACACGCCAGGAGAAGTGCGATCGCATGGTCGGCGACTTCCTCGACGCAGTATTCGGGCACGTTGGTCACGCGAATCCGCCGTTCCGTCGCGACCGAGACTGCGATGTTGTCCAAGCCGATCCCCAGCCGCGCGATGTGCCGGCATTTGACTGCGGCACGCACGACCGCTTCTGTCACGGGTGCCCAGCAGGTCATGATCGCATCGACGTCCGCCGCCAGCTGAGTCAACGTGGATTCCGATCCCTCCGGAGCTTCGATTAGCTCGGCACCAACCACGGCCAGTTCGCGTTGTTCGATCGAACTGTCCGGCCATGCCCGGTCGGTCAGCAGCACTCGCCATGACATTGGACTCTCCCACTGCCTAATCCGACTGCGCACCTTTGAGCTGGAGTCCCGGCTTTAGCCGGTTGCACAACCGCCTAAAGGCGGAACTCCAACAAAAAAGTGCATGGTAGTGCTAACTGCCGGCGGTCTTATCCCACTTCGTCAGTGCTTCGGTGCGCAGCGCGTGGTTCGCCATGTGTGCGGCAGACGCCGAACTGACACCGGCTTCGGCGGGAGCGTTCGGCCGCTCGCGACTGCGGATGCACTTGATCCAATTCGCGAGATGCAGTGTCTCGCCATCGGGCAAGTTGTAGAAGTCGGCTCCGCGTGGACCTTCACCGAGGATCAATTCGCTAGGCTTCAGTTTCTTGTTGCGATCCGGCGTAATCACGTAGCCGCCGCGGTCGATGTACAGCGTCCCCTCGGTTCCCATGAACTCGACCATCGCGCCGTTGCGAGCGTTGCTGAACGTTCCCTCGAAGTACACCTGCAAGACACGGTTGCCTTTGCGTGAGTATCGCAGCAGAGTCTGCACGGTGTCGGGAGTCTCCCACAAACCGGGAGCCATAAACCAATCGCCGACGCTTGCTGCCGTCTGCGGATGGTCAAGATCCAGAATCCAATGCACGACGTCGATCCAATGCACCATCAAGTCGGTGAAGATGCCGCCGCCAAAGTCCCAGAACCAACGCCATTGCCGCATGCGGTACTCGTCGAAGGGCTGCTTCTTCGCTGTGCCGAGAAATCGTTTCCAATCGACGCTCTTTGGGTCGATGGAATCATTGGGCCGTGTTGCTCGCGGCGAGTTGCGATTCCAGGTGAGATGCACTTTCACAATGTCGCCAAGTTGGCCGGATTTGATGATCTCGTTCGCCTTCTGGATGTGTGGCATCGACCTCTGCTGTGTGCCAACCTGGACGATGCGCCGATGCATGTTCTGAGCAGCGATCACCGCGTTCCCTTCGGACAGTTCGTGCGTCAGCGGCTTCTCGACGTACACGTCCTTGCCCGCGGCGCACGAGTCAATCGTCAGCGGCACATGCCAGTGATCCGGCGAGCCGATCAGCACCGCATCAATGTCTTTTCGGTCAAGCAACGCGCGATGATCTTTCGTCGCGAAGACGTCTGGCTCCGCCAGTTTCTTGCCGGCTTCGAGCGCCGCATCCCACACGTCGCACACCGCGACGATCTTCACGCCGGGAATCGTCCGCAACGACTCCATCAGCCTGCGACATCGTCCGCCGGTCCCGATGCAACCGACGTTGATGGTCTCGTTGGCCGCGAAGCCGTTCGCCGTCGCGGTGTAGCCGGCTGCGAGCACCCCTGCGGCGGTGGCTCCCACGGATTCCAAAAACTCGCGTCGATCCGGTTGGTCGGTCATCATGCACCCTTTCGAAAATCGGGTTTCGGATTTCGAGTCTCCTTGACGATACCATCGCGCCGGCCATTTGCCACCAACGGCGGAGACTCCTATCATCCGCCGCCAATCCAGACCATCAAGGAACTCAACCGCAATACATCATGGCCAAGATCACGTTCGTCAACGAAAAGAGGTTCCTCAGCAGAATCTGTGAGTGATTTGTTTTTCAGGGAGGTTTCCAAGTTGGTGGAGGAGTGCGAGTTCGGCGACTCGCGAGGTGCGGAAGCCGTGGGATTTTCTCGACACCAGTTTGGCTTGGTTGTTCAAG
>SYJG01000407.1 GCA_005798445.1 Planctomyces sp. | reverse complement strand
GGCCAGTCCCGCTTCGATGCGGCCGTCAATGCGTCCACGAATCGCTTGCGACCGATCATCATGACTTCGTTCGCGTTCATACTGGGAGTGGTCCCGTTGGTGGTCTCACACGGAGCGGGCTTTGAGATGCGTCGCACGTTGGGGGTTGCCGTGTTCTTTGGAATGCTGGGGGTCACAGCCTTCGGTATCTTTCTGACGCCGGTATTTTATTACGTCATCGACTGGCTATCCGATCGCGGGCAAAAGCCGCCGCCGAAGTCCCACGAAGCATGAGTTTTGAATTGTCGCTGTTTTTGAATTGGCCCCATCCGGCTTGACCGGATGGTGAAAACGATGGAGAGCTAGTCGCGAGCATCACAGTCCTGTCCCTCCCAGTTTTCCCGCAGTTCGCCCCCTCCGGCGGCGAACTGCGGGAAAACTGGGAAGTGGGTGGAAGGGTAATCCCGATTAGCCCACCATCAGATTCACCATCCGGGCAAGCCGGATGGGGTCTAATCCGATCGCCGCATTTTCTCGATCCAACATCAACCGGAGGAACAATCATGAAAAGAATCTTGTGCTCGTGCGTGGGACTGAGCCTGTTGGCTTGGTCGTTTTGGGCCATCGCGATGGCTCAAGAACCGGCGAAGGTGCCGAAGAAAGTCGCGGACGCGAGCCACGACAAACAGGAGGCGGCGATCCGAGCTTCCGTCGCGCAGTTCGTGAAGGCGTACAACGCTCACGATGCGAAAGCGGTGGTCGAACTGTTCTTGCCGGAAGCTCAGATCGTCGATGAAGACGACAACACGGTCCAAGGCCGTGCGGAGATCGAAAGCCTCTTCGCGGGCGTGTTCGAGGAATCGCCCGAATCCAAGATCGCGGTGGCGATCGAGTCGATCCGATTCATCGGCACGGCGCTCGCCCTGGAAACGGGTTCGACGACAACGACCGCGGGTGAGAAGTCCGAGCATGGTCGGTACAGCGTGCTGCATGTGCTGAAGGACGGAAAATGGTCGATGGGCCTGGTCCGCGACATCCCCGCCGAACCGACGCATCGTGACCATCTGCAGACGCTGGCCTGGTTGGTCGGCGACTGGATCGACGAGAGCCGCGAAGGAGTCGTGAAGACCTCTTGCCGCTGGGCCGACAACGGGAGCTTTCTGCTGCAAGAGGTCGTCGTGCGACAAGCGGGAAGAGACACCATGAAGATCAGCCAGCGCATCGGTTGGGATCCTCTGACAATGCGGTTCAAGGCGTGGATGTTCGATGCGGAAGGTGGCTACGGCGAGAGCTTGTGGACGCCCACGGAAACTGGCTGGCTCATCAAAGCGACGAGCGTTCATAGCGATGGCTCGACCGCATCGGCGACGAATCACATCGAGCCGACAGGGTTGGACCGCTATGTGTTTCGCTCGGTCGATCGCGTGGTCGGCAACGAGGTCGTGCCGGACGTCGAAGTTCACGTCGTGCGACAGCCGCCGCAGCCGAAGTAATTCGGCGAGCGGCAGGGCGTCAGCCCTCCGAGCCCTGGTAACGAATTGCTTCGTAACAAATCTGTATTGGAATGAAATGAACAAGCGGTGATACGACTCGGAGGGCTGACGCCCTGCCGCTCGCCGATGCGGTGAACTCTTTCACAAAAGCTCCGTCAATCCGGAGCCCCTCAAATAACCGGAGACCTTCCGATGAAGCGACAATTTTGGATCACGATGTTGGCGGCGATGTTCGCCGTGGCGATTGGTTCGGCCGACTTGGCATTCGGTCGCGGCGGACGTGGTGGAGGTGGAGGTGGCGGGTTCGGCGGCGGAGGAGGAGCGCGAGGCGGAGGGGGCGGATTCGGCGGAGGTGGAGGGGGAGGTGCTCGGCCCAGCGGTGGATTCTCTGGTGGCGGTGGACATTCGGTGGGAAGTTCGCCGTCGTTCAGTCGTCCGAGTGGTGGTGGCGCGGCGGCACGTCCCGCAGCACCGACTGCTCGCCCCAATTCAGGAGCAGTTGCCGGTACGCGACCGAGTGGCGGCGGCGGAAATCTCGGAGCAGGAAATCGTCCGGCAACTCAACCGGCGAATCGTCCGGGTGCCGGTGCGGGATCGCGTCCCACCACATTGCCGGCGAATCGACCCGGTGCCGGTGCCGGAACCGGACAAAGAATTGGCTCTGGCCAAGGCGTTACGAATCGACCAGGGGGCGGGACCGGTAATGTCGTCAACAACAATCGAATTGGCATCTCGCAACAACCGGCACGTTTGCCGGGGTTGGGAAATGCCGGAGCTGGTTCGCGGCTACCGAATCAAGGTGCGAATCGACCACAGACGCTCGAAGCTCGGCAAGGCGATTTGAGCAATCGGATGTCGTCGGGACGCGAAGATTGGCAGAGCCATCGACAGGACATGCAGGGCAATCGTCAGGACTTCCGCAACAACAATCGCGAAGACTGGCAGGGTTGGGCCGATGGGCACATCAACAATCACGGCGACTGGTATCACGGCTGTTGGCACGGCGGTTGGTATCCCGGTGCCGGCTGGGGCTACATGTGGAATAACTATCCGGTCGCGACCGCGTTCGGCCTGACGACTTGGGGCGTGAATCGCATCGCGTACGGTTGGGGGTATTGGGGCTACTCGAATCCCTACGCGACTTCGACGACGACTTACAATTACTCGCAACCGATCGCAGTGTACTCGGACGGTGGAGCATCGACGGCTCCAGCAGATCAAGCGGCGGCACCCTCGGAAACGGACGATGCGGGAAAGGTCGCGCTCAATGAAGCTCGCGCGGCGTTCTATGACGGAGATTCGCCGAAGGCTCTGAAGCTGCTCGACACGGCTCTGAAGACGATGCCGAATGACACCGTGTTGTATGAGTTCCGTGGCCTCGTGCTGTTCTCGATGAAGAATTATCCGGAGTCCGCCGCTGCGACGTACGCCGTCCTCTCGGCCGGGCCGGGCTGGGATTGGACGACAATGATCGGCTTGTATCCGAGCGTCGATGTCTACACGCAGCAGCTTCGCGAGTTGGAGGCATTTGCCAAAGCGAATCCAAAGTCGCCGGATGCGCATTTCTTATTGGGCTATCAATACCTGACGACCGGTTATGCCGAGACCGCTTCGAAGCAATTCAAACTGGCTCAATCGGAGTTGCCGCATGACAAGTTGCTCAAGCAATTGGTTGGCATGACGACTCCGCCAGAAAAATCGGCAACGACCGAGACGCCTCCCGAACCGCCGGAGGTTCCGGCGGAGAAAGTCCTCTCAGCCGAGAAGCTGGTCGGCAGTTGGAAGGCCTCAAGCCAAGGGGCCGAGTTCCAACTCGACATCGCGAAGGATGGCGGCTTTGTGTGGACGTACTCGCGCGGGAAAGACAAGCAGACGATGAAGGGAGTGTTCGCGGTGGACCAGAACAACCTGGCTCTCGAACCGGAGTCCGGCGGCACGATGCTGGCCGAGATCGACTTCGCCAATCCGTCACAGTTTCAATTCAAGATGATCGGCGACGGCGAGAAAGATCCCGGCTTGCAGTTCAAGAAAAGTTAGTCCGGCAACGGATTGCCCTTGGACGGGCAGAGTCTCATCAGCCCTGTAGGGCAAAGACGCCTGAGATTCGCCATGAATACTGACCAACCCGCTTGGGATCAGTCGCAATTCCTCGCCGCATTGGCAGAGGCCGGCTTTTCGGTTTCGTCGGTCGCGACGATTCGCGATCAATACGATCCGTTGCCAAGCGGCCTCGCGGCGTTGTTGCTCGAATGGATTCCTCGGCTGAAGGATTGGCGGCTGCAAGAGTCAGTGGCGTGGGCATTGTTGGCGGCACGCTCTGGGACATTGGACGGGGCGGCACTCGCCGAGTTGTTCGATACGGCGACGAACGACGACTTGAAGCGAGCGATCGCCTCGGTCATCCATCAGACTCGGCCGCGGAACATCAACGAGTGGCTGCTCGCGGCGGTTCGAGATCGGCGGTCACTCGGCTCTTGCAGTCTGCTGTCGGCGTCGGTCGCGAAGATGTTGCCGCCCGATCGAGCGGTACCGGTGCTGCTCGAAGTCCTTCAAGATTCTCCGCTGGCGGCCGTGCATCCGCTCGGAAAAATCGGGGACAGCAGCGTGCGAGACGTTCTCGTGGCGGCACTCCCAGTGGCAACCGGTCCCTTGCGACGTGAGCTACGGCAAGCGATCGCGCGGATCGAACGAAGGCTGGCGAAGACGAAGGGAAAGCGTGGCTGACCGAAATTTTGGAGTGCTGCGACAGGAGTCGCAGCTTTTCAAAAGACTCGTTTGAGATTTCGGCTTCCAATGTCCAAACATCGCGTGTTGAAAAGCGACGGCTCAGGCCGTCGCAGTCCAAAGGCTTGTGTTTTTGATAGGAGCGGCGTTCTACTTCGGGAGGTTCTGAGTCCACTTGTTGTCGAAAGGCTGCACCGATGAAATGTTTTTCAGAGATTGCCGTGTTGTCGATTCTCGTTGGCTGTTTCAGCGTGGCGACAATACCGTTGCCGGCTCAGGAATCAGCGGCTCCGCCGAAGGCATTCATTGATGGGCAGGGAATCGGTTGGCGCGACCTCGGAGAGTCGGACTTTGTCAACGTCAATTGTGATCCGGACACTTGGACGTGGAAGGCAGGACTCGCTCAATGCACGGGCACGCCGGTCGGAGTCATTCGCACGAAAAAGGAGTTCACGAATCTTGAACTGGTCGCGCAGTGGCGGCATTTGAAGCCGGCCGGAAACTCCGGCATCTTCCTGTGGGCGACCGCGGAGGGGATGAAGGATCTGAAGCCGAACGCTCTGCCAAGAGTGGGCATTGAGGTGCAGGTGTTGGACCTCGGATACGAGACGAACTTTGAAAAATCAAAGGGAAAACCTTCGGACTGGTTCACCAGTCACGGAGATGTGTTTCCCGTCGGCGGCTCCAAGATGAAGGCCTTCACGCCACAGATCACTTACACGCGGGACGACGGTTCAACGTACGTCGTCGGCCAACCGGACAGCAGCCGCAGTTTTCCGACCAAGCGTCTGACAAAAGGAGTGGGCGAGTGGAACCACTACTACGTTCGCGCGATGAACGGCGAGGTGCGGTTGTGGGTCAACGGCGAAGAAGTCACCGGCGGCGAGCACTGCGAACCGCGCAAAGGATTCATGTGCTTGGAATCAGAAGGCTCGCCCGTCGAATTCAAGGGGTTGCGGATTCGCGAGCTGCCGTAGGTCAGCCTTTCCAGGGTGCCCCGATGAATCAACGACGTGGTCTTGCCAATTCGGGTCAGTCTGGAACGTCTGACCGACTTTTTAGTCGGCGACGAAGTAGGACTTCAGCAAACGGAAGGCGCTTCGAGCGCGGGTCTGGAAGGTGGCGACATCAGGCGGCCAGCCGCGTGGCTTGATTTTCACTTGGAAGTAAGTCCGCTCGCTCGCACCCTGCTTTTGGGGAAGCAAAACGTCTTTGGGTGGTGGACCGAAAGTAATCTCCAGTTCGACGGGTTGCTGCTCTGGCTTCGTGCCCCAGAACGGCAGGAACAACGTCGAGCCGACGCGAATCACGACATGCCCCGGTGCCGTCTGCATCAGTCGGGCGTTTTGTTCGCGAACGACGCTGCCGAATTTCAGCACGATCATGTCTGAAGTCACGCATGCCAGGAATGAGCCGTCGAAGTCGTAGGTCGCCACCGGCTCGACTTGCGGTGACTCCGATTTTTCGGCGAGGAACTCGCGCTTGCTCAGCGCGGTGGTGCGGTTACGACCCTTGTCCTTGGAGGCGAACAATGCCTTGTCGGCACGGCCGAAGACATCGCAGAGCGTGTCACCTGGCTCGACCTGTGTGACTCCGAACGACACCGTGATTTTCAGGTGCTTGACGTCGCACAGTGTCGCGTCGCAAATCGCCAATCGTAGACGTTCGGCCTTCGCGATCGCCTGTTTGAGATCCGTTGAAGGACAAAGGACGATGAATTCCTCGCCACCGTAACGGCCAATGGTCTCAGCGGAGTACATCTCGCTTTGCAACAGCTTTCCTAGCCCGACCAACACTTGGTCGCCGGTCGCGTGCAGGTGAGTGTCGTTGATGCTCTTGAAGTGATCGACATCGAGAAAGATCAGCGACATCGGCTCAGGATCGGAATCCTGATTGAAGTCGGCCAGCAGAGATTCCAGCGTGCGTTCGAGTTCGCCGCGGTTGCAGACACCGGTCAGTGAGTCGCGCGTCGCCTTCTGGTGGAGGTCTTTGTCTTCTCGTCGTCGTCGTCGATCTTGGGACAGGTCTCGAAAGATTTCCGCGACTCCCTGCAAGCTGCCATCATGGTCGATCATCGGCACGGTCATGATCTCGACATCCAGCCAATGCCCATCGACGTGCTGGACTCGAAGCTGCGCCGTCCGCGCCTGGCCGCCGTGGATGACTTCGTTCATCGGCCGCGAGTCATCCGAGAGTGGCCGCCCCTGGTTGTCGGCGAAGGCGATTTGGCGACTGGTCCAATTCTGATCGAGCATCTTCGAGGCATCGCGACCCAGCAGGCGTTCCATGCCGGTGTTCCAGATGCGGAACTTCAGGTCCGAATCGACGAGATAAAAGCCGTCGTAAGTGCTCTCCAGTCCGTACAAGTACGAGAAGATGTGGCACAACGAACTGGCTTGCATCTCCTCGGCCAACTGAAAGAAGCCCGCGCCTTGCAGTTTGTGCGGCTCTTGCATCTCGCGGCTGGACGGCGGACCTTCGGCCTGAATCCAGCGATTCATCAGGTTGACCAGATTGCCGTCGAAGCGTGTTCCGGCCGAGCCTCCCAAGATCGAGACGATTTCCTCGTGCGTTTTTGCGCTTCGGTAAACCTGCTTGTGTGACAGTGAATCATAGGCGTCAGCGATCACCAGAATCCGCGCGCCGAGATGGAGCTCGGTGGTGTTGTGGAGGCCGTTGTCGTAGTTGGGATTGGACTGCGTAATGATGTCCAAGACGTCTTGGTGCACTCGGCACGCTTGCAGCACGTCCATGCCAACATGGTGTTGCAACGCGAACAGTTCCTGTTCGGCGGGGTTGAGCGATCCGGGCTTGAAGAGCACATGGTCCGGGACACCGATCTTGCCGATGTCGTGCAGCAATGCGGCGATCTCGAGCTTCCGCAGGGCGACTCCGTCCCAGCCCAGGAACCGCGCTAATCCGGTTGCAAACATCGCGGTGCGGCGAACGTGGTGAATGGTGTTGTTGTCGCGCAGCCGTAACGCCGCCAGCAGGCTCCGCAGTACCGGCCGCATGATGACGCCGTCCAAAGCATCGGCCTTGGGATCAGTGGTCGTCGCCAAATCGCCACTGCGAGACAGCCTCAGCAAGTCCAACAGCAAACGTGTTGATGCTGTCGGTGACTGCCCACTTGGACTTCGTCCACCCAAGTCCGCGATCGACAAATCGAGTGTCGCAACGTCGTCAAATTCGGTCTGCACGAAGTCCCCCTCCGCGATAGGTTCCGGCTGCCGAAACGTAGGTCACGGCTGCGGACAGTCAAATCCCCTTCCAGACGGCGGCCGAACTGACGCCAGGAACTCCGAGACTTGGAGACCGGAGCCTGAAAACCGGCACGACCGCACCCTGTCCGCGGTTTCCAGCCCCGCTAGAATCCCGCCCTCAATCTCACGCTTGCTCACAATCAGCCGGAACGCGCGAGCGTCCGGTTTCCCGATGTTTTCCAGAACCGGACGCTCGCGCGTTCCGGCGAATTCTTCCCAAGGAGGATGACGTGCGCTGGTCCAAGGCTTTGATCCCGACGATGAAGGAAGTTCCGGCGGACGCCGAAGTCCCCAGCCACCAACTCATGCTGCGAGCCGGCCTGATCCGGCAGCTCATGGCCGGCAGCTACACCTACCTGCCGCTCGGCTGGAAGGCTCTGCGAAAAGCCGAGGCGATCGTCCGCGAGGAAATGGAAGCCGCCGGAGCCATCGAAATCCACATGCCCGCGCTGCAACCGATCGACCTCTTCGTCCGCACCGGACGCAAGGAGGCCTTCGGCAACGTCCTGTTCAACTGGAAGCAACGCCGAGGCAACGGCGAGACTCACTTCGCCCTCGGCCCGACACACGAAGAGGTCGTCACCGATCTCGTCTCGAAGCACGTCAGCAGCTACCGCCAACTGCCGCTGAACCTGTTTCAGATTCAAACGAAGTTCCGCAACGAAGAGCGGCCGCGGTTCGGAGTCCTCCGTACCAGTGAGTTCCTGATGAAGGACGCCTACAGCTTCCACGCGAGCATCGAGTCGCTGAACGAAACGTATCAGGCGATGTACCGAGCATACTGCCGCATCTTCGCTCGCTGCGGTCTCGAATATCTGCCGGTCGAAGCTGAGAGCGGCCCGATCGGCGGCGACGCCTCGCACGAGTTCATGTGCCCAGCCAACAACGGCGAGGACCGCATCGTCCACTGCCGCACGACCGGCTACGCCGCGAACCTCGAACGAGCCGACACCGGCCGCAAACCGCCAACCATCGCGACCTCGTCCGACGCGAAGCCGCTCACGAAACTGCACACGCCCAACGTCGGCTCAATCGAAGCGGTCTGCAAGTTCCTGAAATGCAAACCGGAGAAGATGGTCAAGACGCTGATTTACTCAGCCGACGACAAGCCGGTCGCGGTCCTGATTCGCGGCGACCACGAAGCCAACGAGGGCAAAGTCCGCCGAGCACTTGGTGTGACAAAACTCGAAATGGCGACTCCCGAAGTCATCCTGCAAGTGACCGGCGCGCCGGTCGGCTTCGCTGGTCCCGTCGGCATAAAGTGCCCGATCTTCGCCGACCACGACGTCCCGCTGATCGTCAATGCGATCACAGGAGCGAACGAGGGGGACCATCACATCGTCAACGTCAACGTCGGCCGAGACTACTCATTGACCACGACGCACGACCTCCGCAACGCTGCCGCCGGCGATCCAAGCCCTCGCGGCGAGGGAACTCTCGAGCTCGTTCACGGCATCGAGATCGGCCACGTCTTCAAACTCGGCACGAAGTATTCAGTCTCGCTGGAGGCGTACTTCTCCGACGAGAAGGAACAGCGGCACCCGCTGATCATGGGCTGCTACGGCATCGGGGTGAACCGCATCATCGCCGCGCTCGCCGAAACGAAAAACGACGAGAACGGCCTGATCTGGCCGCTCGCCGTCGCCCCCTACGAAGTCGTCGTCATCCCGCTGCAAGAAGAGCCCGCCGTCGTCGAAGCTGCCGAGTCGATTTACTCGCAGCTTCAAAAATCTGGTGTCGATGTGCTGCTCGATGACCGTGCCCAGCGAGCCGGCGTGAAATTCAAAGACGCCGACCTGATCGGCTTCCCCCTGCGAGTCGTCATCGGCGGCAAGGGTCTGCAAGAGGGCCTCATCGAAACGAAATGGCGCACCGACTCAGCCCCCACCAAAGTCCCCGTCGCCGACGCGGTCACCACCGTCCTCAACCAATTGACCGACCGCCGCCAGCAAGAGACTGCGAAGGTTCCCCGGTAACGACGATTCGTCCAAGAGTTGATTGAGTCCCGCCAGCACCTTCGCAATGTCTTCTGGCTTGGCGGTTTCCAGTTTGGCACCGATAGCGTTCGAACTTGGCTGATCTTGACCCAAGAGCGTTTCGGCAGCCCAGTGTCGAGCTTCTGTCATTCCGCAAGGAACTCCCTTTGTGATTCGAGCCTCTGGATCTTTTCGCGAGCAGTGGAGCCGCATTCTCGACCTCCATAATCTTCCGCACCGCGTCTTCCACCTGCTCCCGAACCGCTGGCATCAACAACTCGGATTTCCCTTGTGGGACATCATCCATGATCGACTCCAGAAAGAGGTTCCGAACATTTCCAACCTCATTCTGACAGCTCTTGGTTCATCGCGCCAGTCAAAATTGGCACACCCAGGTCGTTGAGAACAGGTTTTGGAATACTCAGAGCGCCGCACCATCGATAGCCTTTTCAGCCAGTTTTCAGTTTCGAGCACGGATCACGGAGTTCGCCATGACGCAGACATTTCGCACGATCACTTCGGCTCAGCGAGCGACCTTACGAACGTTTTCTGGTTCGGGTCTGATGTCGCGACGGACGTTGTTGCAAGGGTTGGGAGCGGCCGTCTCTCTTCCGGTGCTGGATTCGATGCTGGCGACTCATGCGTTGGGCGCACCGGCCGAGAAAGCGGCGGCGGCTGGCAAGGGCATTCCGACGCGAATGGCGTTTGTGTCGCAGCCCAATGGTGTGATTCAGTCGGCGTGGTTTCCGAAGACGCCGGGTGAAGGGTTTGAGTTGGTCGATTCGCTCGAAGCGCTGGCTCCGCTCAAGAGTGACCTGCTGGTCATCAGCGGGTTGGCTCAGGACAACGGTCGAGCGAAAGGGGATGGGCCGGGCGATCATGCTCGATCGGCAGCCAGTTTTCTCACAGGTGCTCACCCGGTGAAGACGGCGGGAGCGAACATCAAGGTCGGCATGTCGGCGGATCAATGGATCGCGTCGAAAATCGGACACCTGACGCGAATGCCGTCGCTGGAAGTTGGTATCGAGCCAGGCCGCTCGTCGGGCAACTGCGATTCGGGGTACTCCTGCGCGTACTCGAACACGATCTCGTGGAAGTCGGAGTCGACGCCGATGGCCAAAGAGATCAACCCGCGCCTCGTCTTCGAGCGGCTGTTTGGCGGCGAGGAGAAAGATCCGCAAGTCCGTGCGAAGCGAGCGGCGTATCGCAAGAGCGTGCTCGATGTCGTCGCTGGCGACGCAGCCAAGCTCAAGGAGAAGCTCGGCCAGACTGATCGGCAGAAGATCGAGGAGTATTTCACCAGTGTGCGCGAGATTGAAACTCGCATCGAGCAGGCAGAAGTCCAGGCGAAGAACTCGCGGCCGGATTACGAGATTCCGAAGGGGATCCCCAAGGACGGTCGAGAGCACCTGCGGTTGATGTACGACCTGATGATGCTGGCGTTCCGCACCGACACGACTCGCGTCATCACCTGCATGGCCGCGAACGAGGGGAGCAACAAGACGTATCCGTCCGTCGGCGTCAATGAGGGACATCACGAACTGTCGCATCACCGCAACGAAGCGGACAAAGTCGAGAAGCTCAAAAAGATCGACAAGTTTCAGATGGAGCAGTTCGCGTACTTCTTGCAGCAGCTTAAGTCGGTCAAAGAAGGGGAGGGGACGCTGCTCGATCACAGCCTCGTGCTGTTCGGCAGCGGACTCGGGGACGGCAACGCGCACTCGCACCACAACCTGCCGATCATCCTCGCGGGTCGAGGGGGCGGGTCAGTGAAACCTGGGCGGTACATCAAGATCGAAAAGGAAACTCCGCTCAATAATTTGTTCCTGTCGTGTTTCGATCGCATGGACGCGAAGACGGATGCGTTCGGTGACAGCAACGGCCGCATGGACGGATTGGAAAGCTGAGCCTCATTCGCTTCTGCCCAGAAGGTTGGCCATCATGGAGACGCGCACTGGAGAGGCTCCTTCCGAGTATTCTCCGCCGAGTCCCTGGTCGGCGAAGACTTGCGCGGCAGTGACGACGCTGGCGTATCTCTTGCTCGCTCGGTTCAGCTTGTTGTTTGTGGTTCAACCGGAACGGCTCGCCGGGTTTTGGTTGCCAAATGGTTGGCTGGTTGGCGTGATGGTTCTGCGCGAGCGGCGGGAGTGGCGCAATCTGCTGGTGGGCGGCTGCGCGGCGAACTTGATCGCGAATCTGTGGGCTGGCAATCCATTTGCTCTGAGCCTGGGATTTGCCGGAGTCAACGGTGTGGAGTCGTGGCTGGCCGCGTGGGCCTTGGTCAGCTACGCCGGTCCCTTCCCCAAGCTCAATCGGTTGCGGGAAGTCTTTGGCTTAGGCAGCCGGTCTGAAATGTTCTACCGGTTATTGCGGGCGGATTGTCAGGCTCCATTTGGGCAAGGTGTCGGAGCGTTGGATGTGAGGAGCGTATTTTTGGAGGGCGGTTTTGGTGAGTGTCACGCCGCGTTCGTAAGTTTTTTCCAGCAGATGCACGTAGGGTCGCAAGCCCCGCCAGGTCATCGTCGCGGCCCAGGCCAATGCGGTTGGGATTGTG
>SYJG01000406.1 GCA_005798445.1 Planctomyces sp. | reverse complement strand
GTCAGCCCTCCGAGGTCTTCGATCGAATCTCACTCGGAGGGCTGACGCCCTGCCGCTCGCCAAGACGGTTCACTTGAGTCCGCGTCCCGCATCCTTGTTTCCCGACGAAATTCTCACGGCTTCGTCGCTTCATCCACCAGCACACGCAGGAACGGTTCGACATCGGTCACGAGTCCGATCGACTGAAACGTCCCGCGATCCGCCAGCTTCGTGACCGTCGCTGGATTGATGTCCACGCAGACGATCTTCACCGACGCCGGCAGCAAATTGCCGACCGCGATCGAGTGCAACGTCGTCGCGATCATCAGGCAGAAGGTGATCCCCTCGCCGTGGATCAGCTCGCGCATCGCCGTTTGAGCGACGAGGCTGTCGGTGATGACATCCGGCAGCGGCCCGTCGTCCCGAATGCTGCCGGCCAGCACGAACGGCACGTCGTGCTTCACGCACTCAAACATGATGCCATCTGTGAGCACTCCCGATTCAACCGCGTGTTGAATGCTACCGAGACGCCGGATACGGTTGATCGAGCGCAGGTGATGCTCGTGTCCCTCGGCCGTGCCTCCGCCGCTCTCCATCGAGATGCCGAGACTCGTGCCGAAGAACGATTGCTCGATGTCATGCGTCGCGAGAGCGTTGCCGGCAAACAGCAGATGTACATAGCCCTCGCGAATCAACCGGCTGAGATGCTCGCGGCTGCCGGTGTGAACGACCGCCGGACCGGCGACGACGAGAATCTTGCCGTCCCCTAGCCTGGCTCGACGCATCTCGGCGGCGATCTCACGAACGGTCACGTTCTTTGGCTTCTCACTGCTGACCGTGCTCTGCATGAAACCGAAAACGCCGAGCTTGTCTCGATCACGCCCTTGCGGCAGAACGCGAGTGCCGTGATGCCCGACGACGATCAGATCGCCTTTGCGGACGTCGGCCATCGGGAGTGTCCTCACGCAAAGGCGAGCGGAGGGTGTTAACCCTCCGAGATGTTCAAGAGGAACTATCGCTGAAGGACTCGGAGGGTTAACACCCTCCGCTCCCCTGTCCTCGCGCACCACCAACCCGCAATCCATCTCTGGCCGCTCAACGCGATGCCACGCGCCGCCGATCCGCACCTGCGTCTCCTGGTTCGTCGAGCAAAAGAAGCCTTCGGGAAACGCGCCGTCCATGTCCGCAGGCACAAGCTGAGCGTCCTGCTGATGCACTCGCACCGCCCCGTGTCGCCCGATGTCTCGGACGATCTTGTCGAGTTGCTCGGCCGAGTCTGCGCTCACCAGCAACCGCGCCGCGCTAGGGTCTTGCCGCCGCTGACCGACCGAGATTATCAAAATCTCAAAACGCCCGCCCTGTGACATGATTTCGTCAAGCACCTTCGGAAGCAGCAAGCTGTCGATGATGTGCCCGGCAAGCTCAACTTCGTCCGTGAATGATTCTTGCTTCTGACCAATGGCCATGAGTACCTCCGTGAAACAACCTTCTACAGCGTGCGTTCATCCGCTCCAAAGCATTGTGGCAATCGTCTGCAACCGTCAGCTTCCAATGCGCAGAACGGGCTGGACTCCAGACCAGATCCAAGCTCCCAGGAATAGCAAACCAATCACCAATCCCGCTCCGCCGAACGACCACCAAAAGCAGCGTCCAAAGTCTTCATCGACCGACAAACTCAACAAATAGCCCTGCATTACGGGAATCAACATCAGACCGACTGGAAAGGCGAAAAACAAATACGGAGCGACCAAAACAACGACGCCAAAGGCGACCAGTGATGACACAAACGCCTTCGTCCACAGGCCAACCTTGGGAAACGGATTGTCGGAATGTTCCGTCAGAAAAATCACTCCGAGAATCCCACCGGCAGCCAACAGGCTGACTCCCCCCAATAGCATCAACTCATCACCTCGCGGCCATCGCAGAATAACGTAAAACGAAGCCGTCACGACGAAGAGAAACCAGAACTGGAACGGGCCGTATTCCAGAATTTCAACGAGCGTGATTGGTCGCTTCTTCATGGTCACATCAGCGTCTCGCGAGCAAGCCGTGTCCATCGGCGGCGAATCCTATATCTTTCGTTCCGTTCTGTCCCGACATCATTACCTCTCGTAGACCGGACGCCTACGTCCGGTCATCTTTGAGTTCGGACGTAGGCGTTCGAACTACTTTTGGGCAGCGAATTCTCATGAATATTCTGACCGATTCCGAAATTCGCGAATGGTTTTCTCGCGAGATCCCTGCCACGGAGTTCAAGGCTCAGCGAGTGCTCGTCATTGTGCCTGACTCGACACGCACCGCACCGCTGCCGCTGTTGTTCAGTGCGTTGCATGACCAGATCGGCTCAGCCGCGAAGCAAGTCGATGCGCTGGTCGCGCTCGGCACGCATCCACCGATGCCGGAGGCCGCGATTGCCAAGATGCTCGGCATGAGCGACGCCGACCGAGCGGCCGGAGGCAAGTACGCCAACGTCGGTCTCTTCAATCACGAGTGGGACAACCCCGCGCGGCTGACGACGATTGGCACGCTCACAAAGGCCGACACCGATGCGATCACCGAAGGGCGGCTGTCGCTCGATGTGCCGGTGCAGATCAATTCGCGGATCGCGGATTACGACACGCTGCTGGTGCTCGGCCCGGTGTTTCCGCATGAGGTGGTCGGGTTCAGCGGCGGCAACAAGTATTACTTCCCCGGCATCTCCGGCCCGGAGTTGCTCAACTTCTTTCACTGGCTGGGAGCGATCATCACGAACGTCGGCATCATCGGCGTGAAGGGGACGCCCGTCCGAGCCGTCGTCGATCGCGCCGCCACGCTGATCCCGAACACTCGCCGAGCGATCACGTTCGTCGTTGCCAGCGACGGCAAATTGCAAGGCTTGTTCTACGGCACGCCGGAATCCGCGTGGGAGTCCGCCGCCGACCTGTCGAGCCAAGTCCACATCAAATGGATGGACCGCTCATTCCACACGGTGCTGAGCTGTGCTCCGCTGATGTACGACGAGCTGTGGGTGGCCGGCAAGTGTATGTACAAGCTCGAACCGGTCGTGGCCGACGGCGGCGAGCTGATCATCTTCGCCCCGCACCTGCACGAGATCTCGGTGACTCACGGCAAGCTGATCGCCGAGGTCGGCTATCACGTCCGCGACTACTTCACGAAGCAATGGGACCGCTTCAAAGACTACCCGTGGGGAGTTCTCGCCCACAGCACCCACGTCCGCGGCACCGGCACGTTCGAGAATGGCGTTGAGCAACCGCGAGTCCGAGTCACCCTCGCCTCCCAAATCCCCGCCGCCGTCTGCGAACAAATCAACCTCGGCTACCGCGACCCCGCCACGATCGACGTCGAATCCTTCGCGAATCGAGAATCTGAAGGCGTGCTGCTGGTGCGAAAGGCGGGCGAGTATCTGTATCGCTTGAAGAGTTGAAATCGGACATAATGCCATCGCTTGAGTTCTGGCTTTCTGGAAGACGACCTGACGATTCAACGAGACACCGCTCATGGCTGACGTCATTCCGCCGTTTCGATCGGACGGATTTCTCCCGGAAGGAATTTATGTTTGCACTGAGGCAGAGGTGACGTTTCGATTTGGGACGCAGAGCCGACGTCGTCGATTGATTGTTCGATTGCGGCGTTGGATCGAGTTGGGACGAATTGTTGGTGCGTTGCGATTGGCGGTCGATGGCAGCATCGTGACAGCGAAGACTGAACCGGACGACGTTGATGCAGTGATGCTGGTCCCCGCGAATTTCGCGGAACAAGCTCAAGCAGGAATCGAAGCCGCGTTGGAATTGGAAGAAATGTTTGCCACGCGGCAACCGGAAGAACTCTTCGCCGCCGAAGACGAAGAGGATTGGAATGGTTTGTGCGAGTTCTTCACTCGCACGCGAGAACCCGATAGCCGTCGCAAAGGGATCGTGGAGGTCAGACTATGATTTCAAATGCTCAAGAATACGACAAAGTTCAAGAGGAACTGCGACACCTGGAAGATTGGCTCGCCCGTCTCCAACGCGAGAATCCTGTCCCGACCAAAGGGCTGACGAAAGCCGGCATCCGCAAAATGATTTCCCGGCTCCACGAAGAACTCGCCGAGTTCGAGGGGACTCAAGAAGTACAGGCCGCTCGTTAGCAAAGTTTTTCTGAGACGTCGAGCAGCCGCGAGTCCGAGCCCCCTTGCCTTGCGAATCCCCGCCGCCATCTGCGAGCAAATCAACCTCGGCTACCGCGACCACGCCATGATTGATTCCGACAGAATCAGATGGTTGTTCGTGGAGTTTTGCTCTGAGAATCGCAATGCTTCGCGAGTCGCTGATCGTAACTGCTGTTCTTTGGTGTCGCTCTCATGGTTCTGTGAAATCGTGTCATGCCAATTGATGCTTTCCCGATTGTGCCCGAATACGAAATCCGCCAATGGCTCATTTATGGCAAGTACATTTTCTCGCAGCCGAATCTCAGAGCTGACATGGAAGCAAGCAGTTGCGGATCGTGTGTTGGAATTTGTGAATGAGAATGCCGCATTGTCATTCAAGATTGAGGACGCTTATGAGTTTCTGTATTGGTTGCCCGTGAAACGGAGCGTTGTAGATCTGGCGATCGAGAGTCGGTTGAAGTTGGTGGAGTCGATGGCGTTTGTGAGGTTGGATTTTTGAGGCATGGCCAGAAGGTTTGAAGAGGGGTTGAAGACAGCCCT
>SYJG01000405.1 GCA_005798445.1 Planctomyces sp. | reverse complement strand
GGGGCGGCTTCACCCCCCCGGTGTTCTTGTCGTTCGCTCCAAACCCAGGGGGCTGACGCCGCCCCGCTCGCCTGCGCATCTTGTTGTGTGAGTTTTGAGAGACGCCACATGCAGTACGTCGATCAACACGCATTGGAACCTGACGTCCGCTTTGACGGCGGTGACATGGACTGCGGCAGCGGGTTGCTGTTGCTGATTCGTCGCCACATGGACCCGCTGCGAGCTGGTGGGCTGCTCGAAATCCGATCGACCGAATCGAGCGTCGAAGACGATCTGCCGGCGTGGTGCCGCATGACCAAGAACGAATTGGTTTCGTGCGTGCGATCCGATTCGGAATGGCGTTTTCTGATTTGCAAGGGACCGTTGGCGGATCGCGAGCCGACGAATGTTCCGCGTCGCCGAACTCGTGAGAGTTCGGACCGAAGTCTGACGACTTCGGCTACGGTCACGTCGCCACCCATTCCAGCGCCGGCGATCGCGCCGCTGGCGGTGATGGGGATCGGGAGTTGGCCGCGGCCGCGCTGGATGTTACAGGCGATTCACGAGCACATGGAGGGTCGGCTGTCGGATCAAGAGTTCCACGAGATCGGTGACGACGCGGTGCGGCTCGCGGTCGATTCGCAGCTCAAGGCGGGCGTTGATGTCGTGACCGATGGCGAACAGCGCCGTGACAGCTACGCCAGTTTCGTCGGTGGACTGCTCGACGGTTGCCAGCTTATTCCGGTCACCGATCTGCTGCCGTACGTCGACGATCCCGTGAAGTTCGAAGCGGAGTTGCGGGCGCTCGATGTCCCGGCCGGCAGCGTGCGACACCCGGCCGTGTTCGGACTGATCCGTCGCAGCCGACCGCTGGCCGTTCACGAAATCGAGTTCGCCAAAACGCTGACCGACCGGCCAATCAAAGTCGCTCTGCCCGGCCCGTACCTGTTGACTCGCACGATGTGGATGGACTGCATCACCGATCGTGCCTACGAGACTCGTGAGAAACTCGCCGATGATGTGGTGCGCGTGCTGCGCGAAGAGTTACAGGGGCTGCTTGCAGCAGGTGCGGCACTCGTACAGTTTGACGAACCGGTGCTCACCGAAGTGGTCTTCGGCCAGCCCGTCGGCAACCGCAGCTTCATGTGCGGCGCACTTAGCGAGAAGCTCGGCACGATGGAGGAATTGGCGTTCGCGGGCGAGCTGATCAACCGCGTCGTCGAGGGACTTCCACGCGATCGGACGGCGTTGCATATCTGCCGCGGCAATTGGACTCGCGACGAATCCGTGGCCCTGGCCGGCAGCTACGAACCGCTCGTGCCGCTGCTGCGGTCGCTCAAGGTCGGAACGTTTTTTCTCGAGCTGTGTACTCCGCGCGCCGGTGAGATTGACGTGTTGAAGTTTCTGCCGGACGACTGCCGCATCGGCGTGGGGGTTGTCAATCAAAAGCTCGACGTGATTGAGAGCTTTGAAGAGATCATCGCTAAGGCCGAGGCCGCCATCCGCGTGTTCGGCCCGCACCGCGTGTTGTTGAATCCCGACTGCGGATTCGCCACGTTCGCCGACAACCCGGTCGCGTCCGCGCAAGTAGCAACGGCCAAGCTGACGGCAATGATGAACGCCGCGCGGCAATTGCGAACCCGGTACAAGACGGGTTAGAAAAAGGAACCTGAGGCGTCAGCGAGGACGAACGCTTCAAGCGACGATGATTTGGAAACGTTTTGAGCGTTCGCCCTCGCTGACGCTTCGGGTTACACACGTCGTGGCTTCGTGTTCGATCTCACGGACTTGGCGTCTCCACCGGACAATTCTTGCGATAGGGTTTCAGCAATTGGCGGAGTTTCACTGCGGCCTCCTGGCTGAGATCGCAATGCAATGTCGCCTTGGGACCGTACAACTTCACCTCGCCATCCTCCAAGCTGATCACGACGTGGGTGGTCTCCTCACCAGTCTTCCACTCCAGGCAGTAGTTGGCATGAAAGCCTCCGCCTTTCTTTCCCTCGGTGTACTTCGCGAACGAAGTCCGGGCGGACAACAGCGCGGTGAGCTGCTCGCCGTCGGCCCCCTGCCATGCGAGCTGCTCCTCGTAGAACGGATAGCCGTGAAGCCGGATCGTCTTCGTCCGCGCGAGTTCCTGCTCCAACAATTGAGGCTCCCATAAGTCGCTTGGAAGGCCTTCGTAGAGCAGCGCCACTCCTGTTTTTTGAATGCCCGCCAGAACCGTTGGCAGATGATCGAAGTTTGTTTCAATCGGCGGAGGTGGCGTGAGATCGAAGGCGACTTTGACTTCCTGCCGACAGCCGACGAGCCACAAGGCCGTCAATACGAACAACCCGCGAAGAGACACGACGATGCTCCAGAAAAAAGACCGTAGCCAGACCCCTTGTGGGTCGGATGATTCTAATAATCCAATCGAATCATCCAGGCCACGAGGGTCTTGGCTACAGGAAATCAGTAAGGCAATCATGCGCCACGATCGAAGCCTGCTCGATTAAAAATCTTCCACGGGCTTCCCGTCGTTTCGCACGGCCAGTTTGTGGAGCACGTCAATATTGGTTGAGACATTCAGAGCCGCGACATGGCCGTCCGCAAAGACAAACTGAACCATTCCGGGATGATGGCTCCCGAAGCGGCAATGCCACGGGCCGCTCAGATCTTCACCATTGGCGGCCAACTTGAATCTCGGTTGTCCCACGTTGTCGCGTCCAGCGAGCCGGTTGTAGCTGCGGGGGAAGTCGCCGTTGTAGATCGAGCCGTCTCCCTGCCCGCCGCTCTGTCCGTATTTGGTCGTGGGCACATGCTTCTCGCCCACCAAGAAGACGTGACTCGTTCCATCCTTCATGTCACGCAGGCCCGTCCGCGACTGAGTGTTTAAGATTTTGCTGCCGGAAAGCTGCGACTGGGCTTCGCACAGAGCTCCGTTGCACAGCGGGTTATCCACAATCGCATTGACGTGCTGACCACCGTTGGCGGCAAAGTCTCCCAGCGCTCCCGGATAGGGCTGCGTGTCCGGCAGACTGGTGGTGGAGATCTCGAACTGCGAACTCAGCATCGAGGTTCGCCGACTCGGGCAATAGAACATCGGCACAGAGGTCGTTCTCACGGAGGCCTGTTGCAAGTAGTAGGTGTCGTTGAGATTCCATTGTTTGTAGAGCGGGGTTTGATCAATTTGAGGCAGAATCTGGACGAACCAACTCGCGTGCTGCGGCCCGAGCCGGCTGGATGGCAGAGCCCCCTTCACTTCATGGAAGTTTTGGATCGCCAAGCCGATCTGCTTGAGGTTATTCCGACACTGACTGCGTCGCGCCGTCTCACGAGCCTGCTGCACGGCTGGAAGAAGCAACGCGATCAACATGGCGATGATCGCAATCACCACCAGTAGTTCGATCAAAGTGAATCCGGATCGCGCGCGGGAGCGGGATTGGTTGCGAGTGCGAAGACATTTCATGATTTGTCCTTCTGTGAAAATCGCTCAGTCTGCCGTGCCCGCCGGTCGCGGCATACACGACGCAGAACCGAGATTCCGAACCGCGCCAGTAATGACTAGCGGCGGTCGGTGAAGACCGAGGGAACTATCACGCCAACGTGGCGATGATGAAGCGGGGGAGTCGATGGCGACTCAGGGGTAACTGGCACGCAGCTAAAGAGAGATGCGCAGTCAGGTGAAGCCCGGCCGTGTATACGCAGCCGGGAGATGAGACGAGGCCAGTGTGAGAAGAACTCTTTGCATGAGCTTGACGCCGACATTGGCAGATTCTTTACGGGGCGGAGCTTACAAAGCTGTCCGACAACTTTTCAACGTTCATCGTTTTCAGTTGGCAGACGTGGGCACGAATGATTCGCTTCGAGCAACTCACCACTGTTCCCACGCCTCAAATTCACACGCCGGATCGAGAGGCAAGAACAAGTTGGACTCCGGATAATTCAACTACACCAGTGCAAAGTGGTCCGCGGGACCGGGTTGTTGAAGGGGCGATTCTCAGCGCGGGACTGCTTCAGTTCTTTTTTCAATTGAAGATACCACCGCGCCGGCTTGTCGGCGTCGTTGATGAGGATCAGTTGCGGGTCTTCATTCAGGCCTTGCTGCTGCTTGTCGATGACGTCTCGATCTTGTTCGATGAATTGGCGGACGAAGGGGCGGATGATCGGTCGAGCGAGCGTCAACCAAGGGATCGTCCAGTAGAAGATTTGATGCAGTTCGACTTGGTTGTCGGCCAGTGGCGTCAGCGTGGTCAGTCCAACAATGCGATGCTTTCCGGCGATGATGTGTTCGATCCGCGTGCTGGGCAGCTCGAAGCGAATCTCGGTGCAGACCTCACCGAAGAGTTTGTACGCCTTGGAATTCGACGACGGCCGGTGCCGCAGCATCGTGAAACCCCAGTGCGACGGCGCGAATTCTTTGGATTTGTGGTGCATCGACTTTTGCGATCGCCACCACCACGAGCGATGTACGAACGGGCCGTGAGCCGGGTCCATCAAACCGACAACGGCGTGGTCGATCGAGCAAGGAAACAGGCTGCGTTCCACCAGACGCAGATGTGAGGCATCGACGTCCGGGATCACAGGAATCTCCGGCAGTGGGTCAGGGAGCGAGACTTCATCTTCCGGCATGAAGACCCAGACGTTGCCTTGGACTTCGCGGCACGGGAAGCGATGCACGAGCACTCGGTCGAGGTCGAATTTCTGTGCCGGCAACAATGACGGAATGTGAGTGCAGGCTCCCGCGCAATTGAATCGCCAGCCGTGGTAGCAGCACTCGATTTCGCAACCGTCGAATCGTCCGTGGCTCAGCGGAATGCCGCGATGCGGACAGATGTCGCGCATCGCGAAGACCTCGCCGTGAGCATCTCGGCCCAGCAGCACCGATTGACCGAGCAACATCTTGCCGAGCATTTGCCCGCGCCGAAGTTCCTGTCCCGGAATCGCCATGTACCAAAGATTCCGCAGAATCTCTGACTCCATTGCCGCGGTCATATTGGCCTCCTTTGCCAAGACGAGACGGCAATTTCCAAACGTCCTGAGTTCGACGAACCGTCGGTGGCGATTATGGAGACTCGGCTTGTTTGCGTCGATTCACCGAAAGGTCGGCATGAGCTGAGTCATGCGTCAACCGAGGTGCGACGACCGGCTGTCAGACATGTCGATTCAAGTCGTGATCCAGCGAACCGCGGTCCAATCCGAGAGATGGTCGGGAAAGCTTGTGAAATTGGGACGACTCTTTCGGCAATTCCGGAATTGCTGAAAAGTCCGACCATTCGGCACCGATGCTGAGTGAAGGTCGTTCTCGACCGAACAGGCCGAATCGCCAGCCCGCTACGATGCCACTGGAGTCAGGTCAGCGAACGTCTGCGCCGGAAGCTGTTATGTCGATCGCTCGCATCCTCTGCATGGCAGTTGTGCTGACGATCATTTCGGCCGGCTGTCGCACGCCGCACGTCGCAGTATCCGTTCCACATGCCAAACCGAACGGCCAAACGGTGCCGGACGAGCGATCGGTTCATCACTCGCAACGTAATGGCGAGGTTGATCCCCTTCCCAAAATTGTGTCGGCATCGTTCGAGGAATCGTCGGAGCGAACGCTCGCCAACGCTGCCGATGACCTGTTCGCTGGGCGAGACGAACTGCCGCTCGATGAGTTGGTTGCGGCCGTGAAAGCTCGCAATCCCTCGTTACAAGCGGCTCTGGCAGCTTGGAACGCAGCCGCGAACAAGTACCCGCAGGCGATCGCGCTCGATGACCCGATGTTTCAGTCAATGTACGCGCCCGCCACCTGGAGCGGGACATCGGACGTGCAAGGATCGTACTACTTCGGAATCGCTCAAAAGATTCCGTGGTCCGGCAAGCGCGAGCTGCGCGGCAATCAGGCCAATTGGGAAGCGGTCGCGGCCTCGTTCGATGCTGGTGAGGTTCAATTGCGACTTACCGAAGCAGCGCGTATGGCCTACTTCGATTACTACCTCAATCAGCGTGAACTCGAGTTGAGTGCCAGCAGTCGTGAGTCGCTCAGTCGGTTTCGCGATGTCGCGCGGTCAAAGTACGAAGCCAATCAGGTCTCGCAGCAGGATGTCCTGCAAGCCGACGTCGAATTGGCCCAGTTCGAACAACGACAGATCGAATTGAATCAAGAACAGATCATCGCGATCGCACGGATCAACACACTGCTACACCGCCCTCCCGATCATCCGTTGCCTGCTCCGCCACAGAAGCTGCCCGTTGCTGAAGGACTCCCGGCCGTCGGAGAACTTCGTGAATTGGCGGTTGGGAATCGTCCAGAGTTACAGGCGCTGGCCGCTCGCGTGCAGTCCGAGCAGTCTGCCGCTGCACTGGCTTGCAAAGAGTACTACCCCGACTTCGAGGTCATGGGCCGGTATGACCGTTTCTGGACTGACGCCGTTCAACAGCCGCAGATCGGCCTGAACATGAACCTGCCGCTCAATCAGTCCAAGCGTCACGCCGCAGTGCAAGAAGCGTTGTGGCGAGTTCACAAAATGCAGGCCGACTACGATCTCGCCGCCGACACAATTCGCGGTGAGGTGCAGTCGGCGTATGCTCGTGTGCATGGCAGCCGCCGCAAGATCGAGGTCTTCGAATCCAAAATCCTGCCGGCCGCGCGAGACAATCTGCGCGCGGCACAATCCGGCTACGAAGCGGGAACGGTCGATTTCCTGCGGCTGATCGAAGCTCAGAGGCAACTCCTCGACCTGCGTGAGAAATCTCAAATGGCCGTCACCGACTTCCATCGCCGCGCGGCCGAGCTTTCCAGAGCCGTCGGCCAAGACGTACTCGGTCAGGATCACCCCGCATCGGCTCCTCCGGCCGCCGAACCACCAGAGCCAGCCAGCGACAAATGAGAATCGCGAAGCTGCGTCAGTCAGCCAGGACCATTGGTTCTGAGACACGAACGGCGTTACGTCGGTCGGTTGTCGCGACATTGACCTCAACGCGCGGAGTGACCAGCCAGTTGCGCCAGTCGGATTCCCAACGATCGGCCAACGTGTCAGCGAACTGGCGGCGGGCTGCTTCAGGGAAGCCGTGGGTTTCGCTGTCGGAAACGAATTGGAGCAGCTCAGATTCGGAGAGATTTCGTTCGGTGAGCAAGAACTCGACGAGTGCGGCGCTCTGAGCATAGAAGAGTTCGCCGAGTCGTTTGTCTTGTGGGACGGAACGGTGCATCGTGAGTTCTCGCAATGAGAACTGTCGCCCTTGTTGGGCTTCTTCGTTGAGCCACTCGCGCAGTTTGGTTCGTCGCTCGGCAGGTTCGGAGAGGACAGCGATGCCTTCATCGGCCCAGCGTGGGATTTGATGTTTGGCGAAGTAGTCGGCCAGGACGACGTGCGTCAGTTCGTGGACCAGCAGTTTGTCGATGCGAGCCGCGTCGTCGGTGCGGAGATGCAGGCGGCGCATCCAAACTTTCCGGTCGCCAACTTCCAGATCGGCGAAGCCCCACGTCTCGGCGGGAAAGCGAGTCAGGCGTTGGAACTCTTTGCCCGACGGATACAGGAACAGTTCGCACTTAGGCAGCCGGTCTGAAATGTTCTACCGGTTATTGCGGGCGGATTGTCAGGCTCCATTTGGGCAAGGTGTCGGAGCGTTGGATGTGAGGAGCGTATTTTTGGAGGGCGGTCTTGGTGAGTGTCACGCCGCGTTCGTAGG
>SYJG01000404.1 GCA_005798445.1 Planctomyces sp. | reverse complement strand
GTTGCAACTTTCTGTGCAACTGAACTCAGAAAACCCCTGTTTTTCCGATGATTTCGGCGGACTTCGGATCCGAAGGTTGGGGGTTCGACTCCCTCCGGGCGTAATGACTTACGTCAACGTTGTTGAGATTGTCACGGATTTTGTCACAGTTTTGTGAGTGAAGAAGCCCCTTGCGTCAACAGTGGGCTGCAAGCCCTTCGGCTCGCTTTGGTGATCCCTTTCCAAAGCCGGAGGTCATTGCGATCAAAAAAGTTTCCGAAACCGGGGCATCGCCCGTCACGCGGGCTGTGGTACGTCACCCTCGACGGGGTTCTGGACAACTTGGGGCCGAACAAAGACGCGGCCTTTGCTCAGTACCGGCAATTGTTCGGCCAGCCCGGATTGGCGGCCGTCTCGCGGCTGACGGTCGCAGCGGTGGTGGATGCGTTTCTGGATTGGAGCCAGAAGCATCAGGCCGAGTTGACGTATTCCGCTACTGCGAATACTGCCAGTCGTTCGTCAGCTTGTTTCCCGATTTGCTTGTCGTGGACATCAATCTATTCCACATTCAGGAATGGGTCGATTCGCAGTCGGGGGGGAAACACGACGATCGCCCATAAATTCTATGGAGCGAGCTTCAACCATCACCGGCCTGAAAGTGACGGCGCGAATGCTGGAAAAGATCTACGCCACCGGCCGCACCTACGCCGCCGATTTCAAAAACAACCATGAAAATCGTCTTCGACGAACACATCAGCAAATGGAACTACACCGCCATCCCCCAAGCCTCATGAATTCGGAAAGTTGTTTTGGACCAGATCCTGAGTTCCAAAGCCGCACAAGCATTGATGCGACACTCCGACTCCGACTGACCTTGCAGACCTACATGAATTACCAAATCCGCGACGTGTCGATCGACTTGGCTAAGCTCCTGCCGATCCCGTGGGCGTCGCCAACCACGTTGGCCGCGATGGGAACTGAGCCGTCAGCCGCTTGCCCCGTGGTTGGCCCCGGGAAAGCATCGGTCACGATCGGCAATCAAGCCGTCCCGGTCTCGGATACAGGGAATTTGGTTGTACCAATGGTTGTACCCGCTTCATCGAAACTCAGGGTTTCTCAACGTGAATCATGTTGAACCACGGGTATCGAGCCGGCTTCCGTCCGCCAAGCGAAAAACCCTCATCTCCTGCGAGGAAATGAGGGCTTTTGCGACTCCGTAAGTGCTGCTGAATCAAAGCCACCGCTCGGACTTGAACCGAGGACCTACGCTTTACGAAAGCGTCGCTCTGCCAACTGAGCTACGGCGGCGGGGCGTCGCAGAGTCGCGACGTGGGGCGGGTTTATAGTCGCTGAATTTGGGGTTGGGAAGCCGAACTCCGCTGAAGCTGTGGTTGCTCGACAACGTGTTCCAAATGCACACAATCTCGTCAGAGCGTTCCACGTTGGTGCGATTCCAGTCACTTCGATGATGAGCCAACAAACATGCGATCCGCTGTCACAATTTCATTGGTTTCCGAAGCTGGGGGTGGCCCCTTTGTCTATTGGCACGACTTGGCGGCGGGTTGTGCCAAAGCGGCGGAATTGGGATTTGATGCCGTCGAGGTGTTCCCACGTTCGGCGGCGGAGTTGGACGTGGCGCTGTTGCGGAGCTGTTTGGATCGTCACGGATTGAAGCTGGCCGCGATGGGGACTGGAGCCGGTTGGGTTGTCAGGCGGTGGCGGTTGACGGATCGCGATTCCGCGCAACGGCGACTCGCCCAGGAATTCATTGGCGAGATCATCCAAGTCGCCGGGCAATTCGGAGCACCCGCGATCATCGGTTCGATGCAAGGGCGGGCCGAAGGGGAAGTCAGTCATGAGCAGCAACTCGTTTGGTTGGCCGAAGCCCTGGACGAACTCGCGCCGCGAGCGGTCGACCACGGCACGTCATTGCTGATCGAGCCGCTGAATCGATACGAGACGAACCTCATCAACTCGGTTGCTGACGGAGTGAAGCTCATCGGGTCGCTGAAAGCGAAAAATGTCAAGCTTTTGTGCGATCTGTTTCACATGAACATTGAAGAAACCGAGATCGCGAATGCCTTGATTGAAGCCGGTTCGCACGTTGGGCACGTCCATTTCGCCGACAGCAATCGCCGAGCGGTCGGCTTCGGGCACACGCCGATGTCGCCGATCATCGGAGCATTGCGTCGTATCGGCTACGACGGCTACTTGTCCGCCGAAGTCCTGCCGCTGCCGGACTCGGATGAGGCTGCGCGGCAAACGATTGCCAGCTACAAGGCCTGCCTTTCTTTGTGAGTGCCGTTGCGAGAAAGCTCCGGCGAAGCCCGCTTGTTTCGAGAAATCGCTTGTCCTAGACTCCTTCGCGGCTTCGAGGTGTGGCTCGCCGCCGGCTCGAAGCGTTTGACGACAGATCACGGATACGATCTTTCCCTTGCAGGTTGAGGCCTTTTCATGCGCCGTTTCTCTTGGCTGCTGTTCAATACGCTGTTGTTCGGACTGGCTTTTTCGTTTGTTGCGTCGCAAGCGGACGATCCGCCGAAGGACAAAGCGCCCGTCGATCAAAAGACGGCAGAGGATAAATCGAAGGCCGATGCCAAACGTGATGAAGATTACGAACTGATGCGGCTGTTCGCCGACACGTTCGAGCAAATCGAGCGGAATTACGTCAAAGACGTCGATCGTCGGCAGCTCATCCAAGCGGCGATTCGCGGAATGGTCACGCAGCTTGATCCATACTCGAACTACATTAGCCCGGAAGAACTGAAACGCTTCAATCAAGAGGTCGAGCAAGAATTCGGCGGCATCGGCGTGCAGATGGATTCGATCGCGCCGCCTTTGCGAGTCATGTCTCCGCTGCCCGGGACTCCGGCGTACAAAGCGGGGCTCAAGACCGGCGACCTGTTCATGGAGATCGACGGCAAGAGCACTCAAGGTTTCTCGTTGAACGACGCGATCCGTTTACTGCAAGGCAAGCCCGGCACGGACGTGACCATCGGCGTGCAACACGCCGGCTCGGACAAGGTCGAGCAGATCAAAATCACACGCGCGTTGATTCAAGTCGCGACGGTACTTGGTGACACGCACAAGGCGGACGACAGTTGGAATTTCTTCGTCGATGCCGACAACAAGTTGGCATACATCCGATTGACGCAATTCGGCCGACGCAGCGCCGATGAACTGCAAGAAACGCTCGAATCGCTCAAAGAAGCGGGCATGAAGGGACTGGTGCTCGACCTGCGCTTCAACCCCGGCGGATTGCTGGGCCAGGCCACGAAGATCGCCGACATGTTTCTAGAGAGCGGCACGATCGTCAGCGTCAAAGGGCGCAACACAGACAACCGTGTCTGGAGCGCCGAGAAAGAGGGCACGTTTTCCGGATTCCCAATGGCGGTGCTCATCAATCGCGGCAGCGCGTCTGCGAGCGAGATCGTCAGCGCGGCATTGCAAGATCACAAACGGGCGGTCCTTGTCGGCGAACGCTCGTGGGGCAAGGGGAGCGTTCAGAACGTCATCGAACTTGAGGGTGGATCCAGCGCGTTGAAGCTGACGACCGCTCAGTATTTGCGACCGAACGGACGGAACATTCACAAGTTCCCCGGCGCGAAGGACGACGAAGAATGGGGCGTCGCCCCGGACCCGGATCACAAGATCGAGTTGTCGTTGAGGGAATTGCAGGAATACTCCGACTATCGCCGCCAGCGTGATGTGATCGGCGGCACCGCCCCGAAGACCGAGTTCAAGGACCGCCAACTCGATCACGCGCTGGCGTATTTGAAATCTGAGTTGACGGGCGAGAAGAAGGAAGCGGCTAAGGCCCCGTGACGTGAATGTCGCATGATTCAGATCCAAGACGTCACAAAGATCTATCGCCGAGGTCCGCACGAAGTCGCCGCCTTGCGCGGTTTGTCATTTGAATTGCCGAGTGCCTCGTTCGCTTTCGTACTCGGCCCGTCAGGCAGCGGCAAGAGTACGCTGCTGCAATTGCTGGGAGCACTCGACGAGCCGACCACCGGCGAGATCACGGTTGCCGGCGCGCGACTGCGTGGCATGTCAGCCAGTCAACGAAATACTTTTCGGCGAGAGCAAGTTGGCTTCGTTTTTCAGAGCTTCAATCTGCTGAGCAACCTCAACGCAGTCGACAACGTCTTGGTTCCGTTCTTACCCGGCGGAGTTTCGGTGACTTTGCGATCGCGCGCGATGGAACTTTTGAAAGTCGTTGGACTCGGTGAGCGACTCGATCATCGACCGAACCAACTCTCCGGCGGTGAGCAACAGCGCGTGGCCATCGCGCGGGCGCTGCTCAAGCGGCCGAAGCTGGTCTTGGCCGATGAACCGACTGGTGAACTCGACAGTCAGACGGGAGCCGAAGTGTATCGACTACTCCGTGATCTGCGCGATCAGCAGCAGGCGACCGTCATCGTCGTGACCCACGATCCAACGTTCATCCGACCGGACGATCTGATCTTGCGCCTGCGCGATGGACGCTTGGCCGAGTAGCCAGCACACTTTGGGCGAGGAGTGTGATCATGACCACGCAAGTCGAACTGTCGTTGAACGGTCCTGTCGCTCGCATCACGTTGCGGGGTGAGAAGGGCATCCAGATGCTTTCGGCCGAGACGCGACAGCGGTTGCGGGAAACGGTTGAGCAAGTCGCGACCGAGGATTGCTCCGTTGTCGTGTTCGCCGGTGTGGGCCGCACGTTCATTGCGGGAGCGAGCATCGACGAACTGCGGTCGCTGGATGAAGCCGGCGCACTCAAAGATTCCCGCGCTGGGCAGCAGTTGATGAGCGCCCTTGAGGATCTCCCGCAGACGACGATCGCGGCGATTCACGGAGCGTGCGCTGGCGGCGGAACGGAATTGGTCCTCGCTTGCGATCTGAGATTCTCGGCCGAGGGGGCGAAGATCGGTCTGCCAGAAACGTCCATCGGAGTTCTCCCCGGCTGGGGTGGAACGGTGCGAGCCACTCACTTGCTGGGTGCGGCTGTGGCTCGGAGGCTGATTCTGACCGGCGAATTGATCGAGGCCGACGAAGCATTGCGAATTGGACTCGTCGACGCCGTCTTTCCGGCCGAGAAATTCAGCGACGAAGTCGAAGCTCGGATCACGCAGATACTGACTCGTGGTCCGCAAGCTCGGCAGCGAGTCAAACATCTGCTGCGACAGCACGCGGCGGGCGGTGTCGACTTAGCGGTGCAGTACGATGCGGAGGCTCGCGCGTTCGCCGAGTGCTACCGCACGGGCGAGCCACGGGAAGGCATGTCCGCGTTTCTGGAGAAGCGCCCAGCAGCGTGGTTGAAGTGAACGTCGCATTCGCGTTCGTCAGGAAGCCCTCTTTGCGACAGCGGACAGGCCCGCTATTTTTGTCCCTCACATCGTGCAGCCTCGCCGTGACCGAGACGAAGGAACGACTTCATGCGCAAGCGACCACTGACTCTCGGCGAACCCGCCCCGTGGTTTTCGGCAGCAACCACAGCGAATCCGACTTTTCATTTTGACACCGTTGGCGGCCGATACGTCGTGTTGTCGTTTTTCGAGTCGGCCACTCGGCCCGATAGCCGCCGGATTCTCGACGACCTCTGGATAGTGCGCGAGCGATTCAGCGACGACACGGTGACGTTCTTCGGAATCAGCCACGACCCGCTCGACAAACAGCAGGCTCGAGTCCAGGAACAGATTCCAGGGCTTCGAGTTTTCTGGGACTTCGACCGCCGTGTTGCCGCCGAGTACGGAGCAACTCAACTTGATCCGCAGACCGGCTTGCAGAAATTTGTCGCGCACACCGTCGTACTCGATCCACGCCTGCGCACGTTGGCCGTGCTCCCGTTCGACGATCCGGCCACGCACGTCGCGAGGCTGTTGCAATTCATCGATTCACTTCCGCCGCTGGGCAATCCACGACTCGCCGATTCGCAAGCTCCCGTGATGATTGTCCCGCGCATCTTCGAGCCAGAATTCTGCCGCAAGCTCATCGCGATGTACGAACAACACGGCGGCACCGAGTCAGGCTTCATGCGTGAAAAGGACGGCAAGACCGTCGGCATGTACGACTACGGCCACAAGCGCCGGCAGGATTTCGAGATCCCCGACGAGGAGATCCGCAAGGCGTGCATGATCCGCATTCACGACCGGCTCGTCCCGGAGATCGAGAAGGCGTACCAGTTCAAAGCGACTCGCATGGAGCGCTACATCGTCGCCTGCTACGACGGCACACAAGGCGCGCACTTCCGAGCACACCGCGACAACACGACGAAGGGAACCGCGCATCGCAAGTTCGCCGTTTCATTGGTGCTCAACACCGGTGAGTTTGACGGCGGCTTCGTCTGGTTCCCTGAGTACGGCCGTCAGTTGTTCGCCCCTCCGGCCGGCGGAGCGGTTGTTTTCTCGTGCTCGCTGCTGCACGAAGCAACGCCAGTGACGAGCGGCAAACGCTACGTGTTTCTGCCATTCCTCTACGACGATGCCGCCGCCCGGTTGCGCGACGAGAACCTGCGCTTCGTCGCCGGCGATGCCAACACGCCAGAGGATGCGAAGCAAGTCGCAACTGGCGAGCGGTAGGGCGTCAGCCCTCCGAATCCTCGGCGAAGTGCGGACGCCTGACGAATGGGTAACACGGCGACGAACGAATTCTGGATGAACTCGGAGGGCTGACGCCCTGCCGCTCGCCAGTTGTGCCGCCCGCTAGATATCTTCACATGACTGGATCGAACGCTGTCGCTCATTGCTCTCCAGGAGCCGCTCCCATGACTCGGATGATGCTCTGCCTGTTCTTGGCTGGATTCTTATCCGTCACGATCGCATCGGCCGCCGACAAACCGAACACGGCCAAGCCCAACGGCAATCGGCTGGCGTATCTCGATGAGCCGTGCAATCCGTGGTATCCGCATCGCGACTTCCCGAAGCTGACGACTCCGATGTGGGTCGGCGAAGAGGGTGTCGAGGCGGTCGTAATCCTCGGCATCGACGACATGCGCGGGCACGAGAAGTGGGAGGCGTATCTCCGGCCGATCCTCAACCGGCTGAAGCAAATCGACGGCCGCGCTCCGGTCAGCATCTTCACTTGCTCGATCGACCCCAAGCAGCCGCACTTGCAGCAGTGGCTCGAAGAAGGGCTGAGCCTGGAGATTCACACGATCGACCATCCGTGTCCGCTTTTGGGAGGGACGAGGGGTGAGGGGCGAGGGGCGAGCGGAGGAAAAGGCAATGCCTCGTCCCTCGCCCCTCAGCCCTCGCCCCTCGCTCTCGCTAAGTCCGCGGTCGATCGCTGCATTGATCTGCTCAACGAAGTACCGAACAACAAGCCGGTTTGTTTTCGGATGCCCTGCTGCGATTCGCTCAACACGCTCAGCCCGCGCTTCTACACCGAGATTTTCAACAAGACGACCGCGAAGGGGAACTACTTGCTGGCCGACTCCTCCGTGATGCACGTCTTCACGTCCGCCGATCCCGAACTGCCGCGCGAGTTGGTGCTGGAAGCGGCTGAGGAGCGAGCCGGGGTGCGTCAGCCCCCGGACGATTCGCGAAAGGCAAACAACG
>SYJG01000403.1 GCA_005798445.1 Planctomyces sp. | reverse complement strand
CTTGAACAACCAAGCCAAACTGGTGTCGAGAAAATCCCACGGCTTCCGCACCTCGCGAGTCGCCGAACTCGCACTCCTCCACCAACTTGGAAACCTCCCTGAAAAACAAATCACTCACAGATTCTGCTGAGGAACCTGAATCAAAGGACTTTCACCGCCGAGAAGCGCAGAGGGGCGTCATTTGAGTCCACGATTCGACTTCCTTCGTCTGTCACTGACTCAGTGACGGTCCAAGTCGGAGTTGGGTGAATGTTGATTCCGGCGGGAACTTGCAGGACCAGAATTCCTTGTCGTCCAACGTGGCTTGGCACGCGAAACCGGTCAGTCGAGCGAACGCCACCATCCAGGTTTCCGCGTCCCCTTCCTTGCGAGCTTCGATCAGCAGCATGACTTCCGGGTCGGTGCCGAAGACGTAGGTGAACAACGCTCCGTCCTTCACGCCCAACTTTGGGGCCGAGTACCGGTAGAGCGGTGTTGGCAACAATCGCAATTGGCTCGGCTTGAAGTCGAAGTCATCGTTGATTTGAAACTTCTCTGCGATCTTCCGCATCTGTACGCGCCGCAGTTCCGGCGTGCCTGAGGGAGCTTCCGTGGTCGGAGCACGTTTCCATTCGATCCCGCCGACGGTTGGTGCCCACTCCGTCTGGCCGTTGCGTTTGGCCTGAATCGGCTCCGTCGTCATCGACTGGTACTCATGCCAAACGCCCAAGTCGGTGACATCGGCGAGTTGCGAAACCACGACCGGCCGGCCGTCGCGAGTCCACACAAACACCGTCGCATCGACGATCTTCACGATCGGATTGCTCCACCGCAGAATCGGCTCCTCAACCCGCTCCAACTTGTTCGCCCTCTCCTTGCCAGCCGTGACCTCCACCCCCGCGATCAATTTCTTCAGCGCGGCGAGTCGCTTCGCCGATTCCTCTTTCTTCGCAGCGTCGCCCTCGTCGCCAAGGGCGCTGAACGGAATCGAGAGGCTCGCAAGGATCAGACAGAGAAAACTCAATCGTCGTTGTCGCATGGCGATCATTTCCGAATGCAATACAAGTGCTGCTGGCCTCGCAACAGGAGTTGGCCTTCGCTGATCGCGGCTGACGACCAGAAGATTTCGTCATCGAGGCGATTCGACGAGATCAGCTTGAACTGCGGGCCGGGTTCGATGACGGCGGTGACTCCCGAATCGTCCAACAAAAAAACTTTGCCGTCGTTGGCCCAGGGCGAAGCCGCGAACCCGGTCGATTCCGGCAGCCGCTGCTGATACTGCAGCTTACCGGTTTTCGGATTGAAACAGCGAACGATCCCCGCCGACTGTTCGAGCATGTAGAGCCCGCCTCCAAACAGCAGCGGCGATGAGTTGCGATACGACTTGTACATCTGGCTCCACGCCACGAATTCGCTGGAGGTCGTCTTGGCATCGGGGAGCGAGATGTCGCCGGACGCTCCCGCGCGAATGGCCGCGAAGATTCCAGGGCTGCCCCAGAAGGCGTCGGTCGAATCGACATACAGCAGCTCGTCATCACCCACCGGAGAGACCGATGTCCGGCCGCTTCCGGCCATCTCCCACAGCACCTCGCGAGTCACCGGGTCATACGAACGCATCTTCTTGCCGCCCGCCACGACCAGCTCCGTCCGCAGCTTGTTCTTCCAGACGTACGGCGTTGACCAGTTGGATTTCTCATCGCGTTCGATCCGCCACAGCTCGTCCCCGGTTTTCTTATCAAGCCCCAGCAGAAACGAGGTCTGCTCGTTGTCGCACTGAAGCACGACCGCGTCACCCAGGATGATTGGCGAGCTGCCATAGCCCCAGCCCGCCCGATGCGGATGCGCGCCGAGACTCTTGCTCCACTGCGGCTTCCCCGCGAGGTCGTAGCAGACGACTCCCTTCACGCCGAAGTACGCGATGACTCGTTCGCCATCCGTGACCGGCGTTTCCGAAGCGTAAGTATTGCCACGATGCTTGGGCTGAGCTGGCTTCCCCTCGAAGGGAGTCTGCTCCCACAGAACCTTGCCCGTCTTCAACGACAAGCAAAACACCTTCCATTGATACTCATCCTTGGTCGCATCCTTCGCCCCCGGAACGACACCCCCGTCGAAGCGCTTCGGCTTCTCTTCGTTCTCGGTCACGGCAGTCGTGACAAACACCTTGTCCCCCGTCACCACCGGCTGCGACCAACCACGCCCCGGAATCTTCACCTTCCACGCCACGTTCGAGTCCTCACCCCATTCCGCCGGATGCTTCGACTCGCTGGCGACGCTGTTCCCATTCGATCCCCGAAATCGAGTCCACTCATCCGCCTGTGCCGAGGTGACAACGAATCCGATTCCCAACAGAACAGCGATGTGACGGCAGATCTTCATGAGCAACTCCGTTTCAATTCTCTTTGCGAGGCAATGGTCCGATGGTGATGTTGAAATACGGTTGATCGGGATCGATGGCCTGGATGCGTTCCTGCGACCAGACCTGCGTGTCGTCGTACCAGGCTTTCAAGACAAACGGGTTCGTTCGAGCGAGGGCGTACTCCCAACCGGGCTGGCCGTCGCGGATGCGGTTCTCGATCAGCAGCAGCACATCGGCGTCGGTGTCCATCGCGATGGCAAACACCGCCCCTTCCAACTCCGGTGCTTGAGGATCTTGGAATCGCAGGATCGGCTGCGTCAGCAGTCGCAGTTGGAAGGTCGAGTTCTCCTGATACGCGGGCGGTCCCTTGATCGCCTCAGCCCGAAACCGCCGTGCGAGAGACTTCATCTGCGTGAGCCGTTGCCGCGTCGAGTCCGCCGGTGCCGGAGCGTCCTTTAATCGCTGGAATTCGATCCCCGGTTCGCGAGGATGCCAGACGACCTTCTCGCCGCGCCGCACTTCAAACGGCTTCAACGCCAGCGACTGAAACTCGTGGCCGATCACGCCGTCCGTCGTAAACGTCGTCCCGACTGCCACCGGCCGCCCGTCGTGCATCCAGAAAAACATCGCCGCATCCGTCGCTCGGCCGATCGTATTCGTCCAGCGCATCGCCGGCTTGTCATCGAACTTCGCCTTGAGGCTCTCATCGAACCGCACTTCAAAGCTGCTCGCGATCTTCATCAGCACCGCCAGCGATTCCTTGCGATCCGATCCGGGAGCAGGTGTCTGCGCGGAAGCATCGCCCGCACCACCAAGTCCCGCCATCAGCATGATGCCAACGCCGACGAAAAGGTGAGCAAGCCTCAAGAGCCGAGAACGAATCTCCCACACAGCAGCGTGAGTCACAATTGCGGTCCATTCATGGTTGTGGCTTCGGACTATTCTTCTTGAGAAAGGCTTCGATCTTGTCGGCAGCGGCTTGTGCTGCGGGATCGAGCGTCTCGGCGGGAGCAGACTTCCGAGCGGCTTCGGCATTCCGCTTCTCTTCGTCCTTGGTGTTGAATTTGTGGAACACCGTGGGAACATAGCCGCTGGTCACGATGACCCGCGCGGGGATTTTGAGTTCTTCCAGATGGACGGATTTGTTTTGGACAAAGATCGTCAGCGTGGGTGGCACTGCGATGGGAGCGGCCGTGAATTCCATCTTGCCGAACGGCTTGCGAACTCGTTTGTACCACTCGTCAATCTGAGCCTGATTGCCCAGCGAGAAGATGGCTGCGATGTTGTTGTCCTTGGGCACGCTGGTGACCCATCCCAGTCCCGAAGGCTCTTTCAGGTGCGACAGCCGGACCTGACGAACTTCGGATTTTGTGGCCGCCAATTTTTCAAGCAGCCGGTTCAAATCGTCGGTCGATGCAATCTCGAAGGCGTATTGATTCACATCATTGGGCCACTCGGAAAACCAGGAGTTCCACCCGGACGTCCGCGTTGGATCGTTGACGATCGCTCCCACGCCTTCAGGCCAGCCTTCCGAAACAGTCACGGGCTGTCCCTTGGTCGCAATCGTGTCGGTGCCGCCCGCAGCCAACAGATTTGATGAGGTGCAGAGAATGACCACGACGGACCAGACGCTTCGCCAAGATTGATTTGTCATCACGACATGCTCCTTTGACTGAACGCCCAATAACCCGAAGCGTCAGCGAGGGCGGACGCTCCGAATGACGATGATTGAATCATGTGAAGCGATCGCCATCGCTGACGCTTTTGAAGTTGCGCAGTTTGGAGTCTTCGCCCCGAAGGGGCCTCGGAATCCAGCCTAGGGCAAGCGACCAACGGGAGCGCCGCCCTAGGAAATCCGGGCAATTCACGTTGTGCCCTGAAAGGGCACTGAGTGGCTTCCTTTGCCCCTTCAGGGCATACGACACACAGACCTCGTTACCCAGGGCGGCGCTCGCATTCGCTCGCTTGCCCTGGGCTAATTTCCAAAAACCCTTCGGGGAAAAAGACCAAATGACGCAACTTCTAAACTGACGCTTCGGGTGACTTAGGCGAGTCCCACGACTCGCCGCCAAATCCATTCAACGCTCAGCAGCCCCAACAGCCAGGTCCACAGGAGCCATGTGCTCCAGAGCGGGGTCTTCTTCACGATCGGCGTGCCGACTTTCATCGGGACGTCGCGCAGCACTTCGGCCAGTTGCGTTGAGTCATTGATGACTCGGCCGCCGGAATGTTTCGCGATGGAGGCCAACAGTTCGTGGTTCGGAAACGGGTTCTGTTGCTCGAACGGATCGTGCAGAATCTGGATGTCGAGCGACGTGCTATCGACTTGGGTGAACTCTTCCATCGCGGTGAGTTCGACTCGCAGCGATTGGCTCGCCGAGCCAACGGTCAGCGCATCAGCGATCGGCATCTCCAGCGCGAATGCCGGCTTGCCTCCAGCGGCGTCGGAGCGCGGCAAATCGAACTCTTCACCCCAGGCGATGAATGGGCCGGTCTCACCGCTCTCGCGCGGCTTGCCGTCGGGCCAGCGGACTGGGGAGTAATTCGATTCGAGATCGTTCAGCGAAGTCTGCGGCTCGATCATTGATGTGATTTTGTACGAGCCAGTTTGGTTCGCCGCCTCATCGAACGCGGCGGCGGTCAGCGAGATCGTTTCGCCGGGGCGATAGAACTTCTTGTCAGCGGTCACAACCAGCCGACGGCGGCCGATCGACGAACTCTCGGTCAACCAATAGATCGCGTTGCGCCAGAACTTGCCGTAGTACTTCGTGTCGCCCCCCCACTTCGTGAGAAAGTCATTCGCCCACGGCGGCGTGATCGGCATGGCCATCGCCATCGTGCGGCCGCGACCGTACTGGCCAGAAACGATCGCCGGCTGATTCGAGACGGTGGCTTCCAGCTTCGCGTTCTTGTCCTCTGTGTTCGGCGAGCCGGAGGGCGTCAGCCCCCGGACCTTCGCGTCGTCGCCCGTCCGGGGGCTAACGCCACCCGGCTCGCCTGTTGCCGTTCCTCCCGGCTTCTTCCCTGTCAGATTCTTTTGCAGCGATTCGAAGAAGCTCGGCGGCTTAACCGCTTTCGGTGCGACCGGAGGCGCGGCTCCGGCGGGAACTTCGGCTGCCGCGAGGTTCGACATCGCCAGCACGCGCGTCAGGTTCGGCTTCACGCCCGCCCAACGGTTGGCTCCGAAGAACGACGGGAACTGGCCGACGATGTCGCGGTTCTGACGCTCGTCGGTGACGATCGTCCACAGCGGGTGCGACATCGCCTGCGAATCGGCGATCACGCTGACCTGCGTGCCGGGGAGCCAATCGGTGTCGTCGCGCATCTCGATCGGCAGCATCTCGGCCAGCGGCGTGTCGTCCCAGCCGCCCGCTCGGAAACTCTTCTGACCACCGACCATCAACAGTCCGCCGCCCCGCTGACCGATCCACTTTTCGAGCCACTCCAATTGCTGCTCGGTAAACGTGTTCGCCGCGACGTCGCTGAGGATGATCGCATCGAACGCGGACAGCTCGGCGACCGTCTCTGGAAAGCCGCGGCCGACGATCGCCCCGCCAACATCGGCCACGCGAGCCAACCGACCGCGACCATACGGAGCATGCAGCACGACGCACTCGATGTCCTCGTCTTCGGTCAACGCCCGCTGCAAGTCCGAGTACGGCCCGCGCACCTCATACCGAGCCCCTGTCTGCACCGGCTGCAACGGCTGCGAACTTCCCTCGATGTACAACAACCGAATCTTCGTCCGATCAATCTGCACCTCCGCCTTGAACGAGTTGTTCGCCGTCGAGACTTCATCCGGCAGCGGCGACACATTGACCTGCAACTTGCGAGTCTTCGCGTCGGTGCGAAAGCTCAAGCCGACCGATTGAAACCCGTCATGCAACGTGACCGGCACCGGCGGAGCGAGATTGCGATCCGCTTCTCCTTCCACTTTACTCGGCGCGATCAACGACACCTCGCAGCGACGCCCGTCGTAACCGTAGCTCCGCAGAAAGACCTGCACTTCAACCTCAGCAAACCGCCGTGCGCGCGGCGGCACGACGCAGGCGACGATCGCCACATCGCCACCCTTCGCCGTATCGCCGACCGGTACGACATGCACGGGGACGTTCAACTTCGCGAACTGCGCCGCGAGTTGTTCGACGCCGCTTTCATCGCGCGCCCGACCGTCCGAAAACAACACGACTCCCGCCGGAGGCCGCCGCCCAAACCGGCTCGACACCTGCCGCAATGCGGTGAGCAACTGCGTGTCCGAATCGGTCGGAGCGAGCGGCTTCTGTTTAACCTTCGCTGAGCCTGCCGCTGCCGAAGTCGATTCCGCGGCCATCAAGTAACCCGAAGCGTTAGCGAGGGAGGATGTCGCAGACACGCCATTCGTCACCGAGCCGTTGAGCCGTTCGCCCTCGCTGACGCTTCGGGTTACTGGAGCCTCCACCGCCGCCAAGCGATGCCCAAACCGGAACATCTTCACCTGCGCATGACCTTCGTCGCGCGTGGCCTGATCCGCCTCGCGCATCAACCGCTGAGCATGTTCAAACCGAGTTTCTTTGTCGCCCACCGCCATGCTCTGCGACGAATCGAGCAGATAGAAAATATCCGGTCGATCAATCGGCCCCGGCGTCTGCGAGACATCCGACGGGTTCAGCAAGATCAACAGCAACGTGACGACTGCCGCCATGCGAATGCCGATCAGCCCCCACCGCCGAGCCACCGCCGCCGGAGGTCCGCCCACCCAACGCAACAACACGAACCCGATCAACAAAGTTGCCACCAGCGCGCCAACAACAGCGGCCGTCAACGGTGTCAGGAATTGAAAGGAAGCCAACATGGTGTGCATCTTCTTTGAATGACTCTTGTGCCAATCCGCCCCCGAACTCGCGTCGGCGATACCTACACAACTCAAAATGGTCGGCTATCTCGCCACCTCTGCGCTCTTCGCTTCTCTGCGGTAAAGGCGATGGACACTTCTCCTTTTACCGCAGAGAAGCGAAGAGCGCAGAGGTAAGCCGCACTCGTTTTCATGGGGTTCGTAAAAATGTGCGGATACCAATGAGGCGAGGTCGGCAGGAATGTTGCTTTTCTTGTCATTTCATCAGCTCCGGCAACGTCGCGTTGGTTTTGGGGAAGAACGTCATGTAGGGCTGCTTCATAGCGTTTCGTGAAGCCAGTGGCGGTTGTGACCAGACGCTGGTTTTGTCGCAGTATCCGGTCGCCTTCCAACTGGTGAGCGGCCGGAACGCGAAATGCCAAGCGAGGTCGTCCTTCTCGCGTCGGGTTTCCAGCGACAGCAAGATCTCCGGGTCAGTGTCGTGGCAGAAGACGAAGAGGGCTCCGTCGAGAACAAGCCCCTTCGAGCCACCGTAGCGGGCGAGTTGCTTCGGCAATAATCGTAACCCCCAGATCGAACCTTCGGAGTACGCGGGGGGATGCTTCGTGAGTTCGGCGCTGAAACGTCGCGCGAGCAATTTCATTTGGGTCAGCCGTTCGGCCTGCGAGTCCGCGGGCTTGGGCGCTTCGGGGACGCGAACATATTCGCAGCCCGGCTTCGTCGGTTCCCAGATCGTGTCGTTCGTTTGGACCGCTTTGATCGGTTCCGAGGTCAGCGATAGAAACTCGACCGACAGATTTCGGTCTTGCAGGATCATCATCGAGCCGATGGCCACCGGCTGTTCGTCAGCCATCCACATCCAGGTGATCCCGTCCGCCGTGCTGCCGACCGGATGGCTCCAGCGATAAATCGGATGTGCCGACCGCTTCGCGACTCGATCGCGTCCCACAACGATTCGATATTCGTCCGCCAGGTTTTGCAGAAACACTAACCGCTCCGCGCGCCCCGGCTCTTCGCTTGGCGTTGTCTGCGCAGAGACAGAGCTGACGCTCAGTGTCCCTGAGAGCAGAATCAACATCGCGAGAGATCGTTTCATCAGAGTTCTTGCCGGGGCTTACCTCTGCGCTCTTCGCTTCTCTGCGGTAAAAGAGAAGTTTCCGTCATTTTTACCGCAGAGAAGCGAAGCGCGCAGAGGAGGTGAAATTGCGGACCATTTCGAGTTGTGTAGATACCAATCGGGCAGGCCGGGGTAACGGGGTCTTACGTTATTGGTTCAATCCGGATGGAACGTCAGGATCAGTTGTTTGCCGTCGGGGGTCCAAGCGGATTCGCAGGGGTTTTCGTTTTCGGGTTGGCCCACGACGAGTTTCGGTGGGTCGTTCGTTTCCGGGTCGAGTTCGTAGAACTGGCGGCGTTTGCGTTCATCGCAATAGGTCGAGAAGACGATGCGGCGGCCGTTCGGGTGCCAGGCGAAATCTGCACCAAGCCCTTTGCCCGGCGGTGGCCGATAGCGAACTTTCACAGGGTCTTTGACTCCGCCGCGCATGTTGATCAGCAACATCACGGGATCGTCTTGCTGAGTTTGTTTGCTCGCCCACAGACACAGTCGCCGGCTATCGGGGGACCAGCACGAATTGATTTGGATCCATTGCTGTTCCTTCTGGTCGGGCGAGACCACCACTTTGACTTGCTTGGTTTCGGTGTTGTAGACCCGCAGCGAACTGCGAGCCGCGTATTCGCCGAAATAGATTTCCTTGCCGTCGGGCGACCACTCGGCTCCCCAACCGCGAGCGATGTATTCCGGCTCGCCACCCGCCAGGTCCATGATCCAGATGCCGTACTGCGGGCTGAATCGCGAACACGCCACTTTCTTGCTGTCGGGTGAAAACGAGGGCATCAATCCCAGGCCGATCTCGCGTGGCTCACCTCCCTCGATCGGGATGATCAGGATTTTGTACTCCGGCAATTTGGCTTCGTATTTGTCCTTACCGTCGAACGCGATCCACTTTCCGTCGGGCGAGACGCACTGCGAACCGCAATGCACATACTTGTCTCCAAAGCTGAGCCTCTTCAGCACATTCCCGTCTTGATGCAGCGAGTACAGCCTCCCCGGCTTGAGCGTCTTGAAGTCGTACTCCTCCAAATCCAAAACACCGTCGTGGTTGAGGTCGTGACAGCGGAAGAAGAAGACTCGCAGCAACGCGAACATCGGCCGATCATATTTGTATTCCTCGAACGACAGCTTCTGATCGTTGTTGGAATCGGTCATCGTCGGCACCCAGTGCAGCAGCGTGTTGCCATGTGGGCTAATCCGATACTCATCGAGCGAGAGTTCACCGTCCGCGTCAAAGTCGAACGCGGGCAGAATCCGCTTACACACCGGTCGCTTCCATTCGGGTGTCCCGGCCAATAACTCGACCGCGTCGACCCGCCCGCTCAGGTTGGTATCCAACTGACGGAAGTCATGCACGGGATCAAGCCACATCCCCGGCATGTCGGCCCATTCGGCCAACGACAGCCGGCCATCGCGGCTCTGGTCCGACTGATCAAAAAGCTCTCCCGACTGATCACCGGGGACTCCCGCCAGAAACTCGGCACGCTCCAAGTGATCGTTTTGATTTCTATCCATGTTTAAAAAATATTGATGGTTATTGACCAAGCCATTGGGCCGCCGCAGTGAGATTCCATTGCGCCGCTCACCCACTTGGATTTCGATGAAGGTCCGAGCCTCCGCGCGGCTCACCTGCCGATCGCGATTGCGATCCGCCGTGACGAGCACTTCGTTCGGAATCTTCCCCGCGAGCTTTTCCACAAAGGTGGCCAGTGGAACGGATTCATCGGGCCGCGAATCCCAATCACCAAAGTCGCGATCGAACTCCTTCACGAAGTCATCCACGAGGCTCTTGAAGAGATCCCGCAGCGGCCCGCGCTTGTCCCGCTCCACGCCAAACGCAATCGGATCGAATTCCGTCAGCGAGAGTTTCCCGTCTCGATCGAGATCAAAGATCTCAAAATCCCGCTGAAGCACCTGAGCCGGCTGCCGCCCCCCGACAAACTCTTCGGACGTGAGACTACCGTCGCTATTGCGATCCACTTTCCGAAACGCCTCCTTCACCAACTTCTCGCGTTCCGTCGGTTCGTCAGCACACAACACCCCGCAGCACAACAGCCATCCACACAAGCACCAACTCCATCGTTGCCGAAAGTTCTTATTCATCGCCGTTCTCACAGTTGAAAAAGTCCGTCGCCTCATTCTCCGATTTTGATTCGCACGACTTTGGAATTTGGCTTTCACCTTCTCTGCGCTCTTCGCTTCTCTGCGGTAAAAGTTCGCCGCTTTTACCGCAGAGAAGCGAAGAGCGCAGAGGCAAGTCGCTCGGTCGGTGGGACGAGTGATCGACATAAGCTGCACAACAGATTCTTCATTTCGGTTTCTCCGGTATTCGCGCCTTCGTCGTCGGGGGAGATGCCTTAATCGCTTCCAGGTCCAGCACACCCATTGCACACGACGCGTAATTGTCTCGCAGGATTTTCCTGGTCCAGAATTCATTGTGAGCCGGGACGCGCCACAGTTCTTGATTGCCGCGAGTCAGCCAGATCTCGCGATTCGTGAATCGGACCGGTGCGAAGTGCCAGCGGTGACCTTCCGCTGTTTCCCGAGCTTCCAGCAGCAGCAGAAACTCCGGATCGGTGCCGTTGTCCCATAAGAAACTGAACAGCGCGCCGTCCAACACGTCCGGGTTGGTGCTTTGAAAGCGAAACAGCGGCGTTGGAGCGAGTCGCAGCGTGTGAGTTTGCTCGCCGGATCGCATCAGGACTGTGTATTCCCGCACGATGTTTCGCATCTGAATCAGCCGCAGCTTGTCGGTGGCAGCGGGGGACGCCGATTCGACCAACAGTTTGGGTTCGACTCCCGGCTTGCTCGACTCCCACGTTCGCACCGTGCCGATCTCGACCCTCTGCAACGGCTTCAGAGTCAGCGAATGAAACTCGTGAAAGCCATTCCGCGTGCCATCCTGATCCGAATACGTCCCCAAACATCCGACGACTTCCGCTCGCCCTTGCCGAGTCCACACCCACACGGCTCCGCTACTCCCCTCGCCCGTCCAGCGCATGACCGGTTTCTCGACCAGTTCCAGCTTTTGTTTCCGAGCCTCGTCGAGAAAGAACTCATACTCCGCCGCCTGCCGCTGGTATTGCGGCTCCAACAACGAGACCAGTTGCTTCTCATCCAGCTTCGGCGCGTTGGCCGCCGGCGTCCCTTGTGCGAACACGACATCGGCGCGCGGCAGCAGCGAGAACAACAGCACGACTAGCAAACACATTCGCATCATGGCGTTGCCTCCGGCATTCGTAGTTTCGCTTCCAGTGGATACGGGCCGAAGCTGATGTAGGGGAGCTTCGGGTCGTTTGCCGGATGCAATCGTGGTTGCGACCAGATCGGTTTGTCATCGTAAGTGCCGGTCGCTTTCCAACCGGTCATCGGTGCGAAGGCGAAGTGCCACGCGAGGTCCGCCTTCTCGCCGCTGGCTTCCAGCATCAGGAGCACTTCGGGATCGGTGTCGTGGCAGAACGCGAAGAGTGCTCCATCAACGGCGGTCGCTTGAGGACCGCCGTAGCGCAGCAGTTGCTTGGGGAGCAACCGCAGTCGCCAGATCGAACCCTCGGAATAATTGGGCGGGCCTTTGATCAACTCGGCCCCGAATCGCCGAGCCATCATCTTCATCTGAGTCAGTCGTTCGTTCGCCGTGTCCGCCGGCTTCGGAGCATTCGGGACGAGTGCGAACTCGCAGCCCTTCTTCACCGGTTCCCATATCGTGCTTCCGCTCCTGACCGCTTTCAGAGGCTGCGCCGTGACCGATTGCAGTTCGGCGAAATGACCCAACTCACGATGAATCAGGATGCAACCGAACACCGCGGGACGCTCGGCATCCAGCCAAACATAGAACGCCGCATCGACCGTCGTGCCGGCCGGATGGCTCCAACGAAGCACCGGCTGCGGCGTCCTGTGAATCACGCGATCCCCTTCCAGCACAAGCCGGTACTCGGCAATTCGTTCTTGGAAAAACGCCAACCGCTTTTCGCGCACCGAGTCATCCGCTGGCGTCGTCTGCGCGAACACGACAGCTCTCGGCAACACCGCCAGCAACAGCAGAGTGACTAAACGAATCATGGATCGTTGCGTTCGCATTACCGGAATTGCGTCAGCCTCGATCGCCCTCCCCAACTCTGCGCTCTTCGCTTCTCTGCGGTAAAAATGACAAACACTTCTCCTTTCACCGCAGAGAAGCGAAGAGCGCAGAGGTAAGCCGGACATGCTGTTCATGAGTGTTTCGTCAGTTCGATTTCAATGCGTGAGCGAACACGCGATCGGAGCGCTTGCGTTCGGTCGTGACGGGGAAGGGGTCGACGGACCAGACGACTTGCTTGTCGAGCCGACCTTCCAGTTCGCCCGATGTGCGTCGCGCGAAGGAGTACTCCCAGTGATTCTTTCCGTCGCGCGAGACCGCTTCGATCAGCAGCAGCGTTTCGGGATCGACTCCCGCGACGAATGCGAAGACCGCTCCGTCGATGACCTCGCCGGCGGGGAGTTTTTCGTAGCGATAGATCGGACGGGGGAGCATTCGCAGTTCTTCTCGCAGCGGGTTGACGTTGCGCCAGCCGAGCAGTTTCGACTCGAACCGATTGCTCAGCGTCTTCATCTGCCGCAAGCGGCCGACCGGGGTTTCGGCCGGAGCTTCCGTGTTCGGGATCGGACGAAACTTCACTCCCGATTCGGCCGGTTCCCAAACGGTCGCGTCGTTCAGCCGAGCTTCCAGTTTGCCGCGTGACAGCGACGTGAATTCGTGCATCAACTTCTTCTTGTCGCCGATGTAGGTGCAGCAGACCGCTTCCGGCCGTCCGACACCGATGAATAACGTCGTCACACCGGTCGGCGTCCCGCGCGTGTTGTTCTCCCAGCGGAGAGCCGGGAGCGGAGACAGCTCGATCGGTTTGTTGTCACGCTCGATCGTCAATTGAAACTCGCGCACCGAATCATCGAGCTGCTTTCGTAGTTGAGCCAACTCGCGCGACACCCCGGCTTCATCCTCAGCCAACACGCAGAGACTGGCAAGCCCGCAACACAGACAGGCGACCAAGACGCAAAACCTGAATCGTTGGAGAGGCTCGATCATTTGCTTCCTTTCGGCTTGCGCATTTCCGGCGTTTTCGCCGGGGTCGCTTTCCCGGCCGGGGCCGGCTTGCCGCTGCGAGACAGCACTTCGTAGTACCGGTTGACCAACTCCTGATACTTCGGCGGCGTGGCTTCATCCGACGCATTCCCTAGGTCGCCGAGGATCAGCGTTTGGATGCGCTCTTGGATGTCTTCCTGCAAATGGAGCAACGCGAAGTTGTAGCCCGCCGGGTAAACGTAGTAGCCGTTGACCAGTCCCCAGTTCACCGCGCGTTTCGTCCGATCGACATCCAAGCCGAAGCCCGCCTTCGTCATTTCCTTTTCGAGGAACTCGCGGTCCTTCGGACTGACGCCGAGCTTTTCGAGCTTGTCCAACAGATCGCGGACCTCGCGATGCCACGCGGCGACCTGCGACGGCGTTTCGAGTTTCTCCAACTGCTCGCGCAGTTCGGCCAGCGCCGCTTCGACCTTACGCAACTCTTCCGCCTGCGGAGCCACGATTGTCCGATACGCTCCGTCCAGTCGCTGAGCCATGATCTCCAAGCGTTCGGCGATATCGGTGCTCGACAGTCGCGCGTCGGTGTCTTTCGTGTCACGGATCATGGCGGCGACCTGACCCATCTCGGCGACGATCTTGTTGATATCGATCTCCTTCATGACTTCCTGAATCTTCGCGACCGCCTCTTTGTCCCCCGGCTCAGTCGACTTCGCGATCTCGTTGAGTACGTCCTGCAACGTCTTGCCCGACTCGGCCAGTTGCTCCGCGCGACTGGCCACCAGTTCGCGACGTTCCTCGGCGGTCATCTCCGCACCACCTCCATCGCCAGTGCCGTCGCGCTTGTCGTCTGACTTGTCTTTGCGATCTCCGCCGGAACCGCCTCCCTCTTTCTTCATCGGGTCATCGCCAGTCGCGCCATCCCCAGAGTCGCCCGGCTTGTCCTCCTTCTTCATCGTTCCACCGCCGTCTCCTTCGGGCTTGGTATCCTCACCGGGTTTCGGTTCGTCTTTCCCCTTGCCCGCTCCGCCCATCGGCGGCTTGTCTTTGGGGTCGTCGCCGGAGCCTCCCCCGGCGTCCTTCTTGTCACCGGGCTTCTCGTCTTTCTTCTTTCCACCCGCGTCGGCCCCATCGGGCTTCGGCTCGGTGCCGTCCTTCTTGTCCTGCTCTTTGCCCGCACCCGCGCCGGTCGGCATCGGCTTCTCTTTGCCGTCGCCGTTTGTGCTATCTTTCTGAGGCTCGCTGCCCTTCTTGCCCGGCTGATCCGGGTCGTTGCCATTCGGATCTTTTTTCTCGCCGGTCTTCCCGTCCGCGTCTTTCTTGTCCCCTTGCTTCCCGCCGCCGCTCTTCCCCTGAGCACCCGCTTGAGCTTGGCTTCCCTGCCCCTTCGCGTTGGGACTGGCCATCGGTTTGACCTGCGAACGAGGATCGACTTTCCCCTTTCCGCCCCCCTGGACCGGATTCAAAGCTCCTGGAAATGTCTCGGCGAACTGCCGCTCGGCCTTCGCCAGCCGCTGAGCCATCTGCCGCGCCTCGGCGATCCGCTGCGGAGTCTCTTCCTTGAGCAACGCCTCCAACTGCCGCACGATTTCTTTGAACTTCTCGTTCGTCAGTTCTGCCTCTTCCCGAGCGGCCTTCGAGTCCCCCTTTTCGAGCGACGTGGCCGCCGACTCCGCCGTCTTGGCCGCCTCGGTGATCCGCTCCTTCGCCAGGTCCGAAGCCCGCTTGAGCTTGCTCAACACCCGCTCGATGTCCCGCGCTTCGAGCGACACATCCAACTGCTTGTCCCGCAACTCCGCACGAGTCGGCTTCGCGGACTTGGCCGGTTCAGTGGAGTCCGTCGATGCTTGCTGTGCCACCGCCAGTCCGTTCTGAATGATCGCTAACGTGAGCAGTGTCTGAGTGAGTGTCTTCATCGTTCGATCTCCGCTGACTCGGCAGTTGATGTTGTGCCGAGTGATTGTCTGATTTGTGAACTGTTCCGTATCGCCGAATCAGTCGGCTTCAGCCGACTCCCCATTTGCCACCAGCTTTAGCTGGTGGAGAGGCTGGATTGAAAACCCCATCAGCCGGCTTCAGCCGGCTTGGTGGCAGGTCTTCAGACTTCATGTGCTTGGAGACTTTGTGGGAGTTGTTGCAGAAGCAGTTGTGGCTTCTTCATCCACATCACACTTTTCCATTCGATCAATCGCCTTGCCAGCGGCATGGTGCTCTTTCTGTTTCGCGATGTACTCCAAAACCCAAGGCAGATTGTTCTTTCCAAGTTGATGGCGATGTGAATGTGAGTTTCAGTTCCATTGATTCCGTGCAGCCAAACTCCGTTCGTTCGATGAATGCGGTCGGAGATAGTTTGATGGACTATGGGTTCGAGTTCTGAGGTCAGCGTCGCCTTGTCATCCTTCACATGCCAGTTGAGATGCAGATAAATCTCGTGGTAGACATGGCTGGACATGGTTGTGGCTTTTGATTGTTGATGGAGTGATTTCTATCAAATTCAAGAAGTCTGAAGACCGGCCACCAAGCCGGCTAAAGCCGGCTGATTTGGTTCTGTTGGCCCGCTTCACACCAGCTAAAGCTGGTGGCAAATGGGGAGTCGGCTGAAGCCGACTGATTCGGAATACCCGGCACACCTTCTTTCGATCCGTCCTCGGACTTCCTCTGAATTCGCTTCCTTTGGTTTTTGGCTCGTCGATCTGGGTTCTTCTGTCACTTCAATTCTGCTCTGCCTTCTGATCGCTGTCCTCTGACTTCTGCGGTTCTGATTTCTGTCCCTCTGACTTCTCTTCCTTTGGTTCTTGGCTCTTGGTTTTTGGCTCTTCCTCTTTTGTTTCTTCTTCCAGTCCGCTGACGACGGTCGCTTCCGTGCCGATCAACTCCTCCAGCCGCCGGATCAGCTCGCGAGCTTCTTCCTTGTCCGTCTTCGGGCGTCGCAGCTTCTGAGCCTGAAGCCGGTCGAACTGCCGCAGCGCCGCCATTTTGCTCGGATCGGGGGGATTCTTTCGGATCAACATCTCAAAGCCGTCTCGTGCTTCGATGAGAAACTTCAGTGCGTCGCGCATCTGCAGCGTCGCGTTCTCCCACTTGCCGACCGACAGCGAATCAACCGCCGCGAGCATCGCCGTTTCGGCTTGATAGAAAATCTCGGTGTCCGGGATGCCGAGGGCATCCAATCGTTCGGCAACGGCGCGCGTGCTCTCAGCCAGTTCGGTCTCAAACTTCATCAATTCATCGAGCGTGGTGGCATCGGGCTTTTGTCCGGAGTTCGCTCGCTTTTCAATGGTCATCGTCCGGTTGAGCGCGAAGCGTTGCCGCTGAATCAATTCTCCCAGCGTCTTCAAACCTGGGTTCATCCCCATACCGTTTCCTGGATCGGGATCGACGACTCGATACGTCCTCTTGAATGGGCGGATGTCGATGAATCGCATCTCGGTTTCGGTTCGTTGCGGCTTGTCCGGGCGGTTGTCTTCGGCGAATCCGAAGTACATCACGCTGTCCTTCTGAGTCAGCTCGAACACTTCCAGCGGCAGCACCTTTTCGAGCGCCGCCTGCGTCGTCGGCGAGACCTTCCCCGTTGCCGCCGCTTCGTTCGCCGCCGCGACCACCGTCTCGAAGTCCTGAGCGATTAGCGGAATCTCCTGCTCGTTGTTGATCTGAAACACGACCCCCGCTTTCGACAGTCCGTAGTCGTCCCGCACGCGGACGCGCATCAGCAACTCCGCCAGCGTGTGAACCTCAACCGCATCGGTCGGTTCCTCGATCGTCACCTGCGGCGGTTGATCCTCGCGAACGCGGATGCGGTACTTGTTCTCCGGCAGCGATGTCCCGTCCTCGGCTTCCGCCACGATGCTGTAGTTGCGGTCCTCGGCCAGCGTGAGTTCGACCGACAACGTAGCCGTCACGCTCCGCGTGACGAGCCGAGCGTCTCCCGGCGTCGTTTCCTTCGCGACACCGACCGTCGTGCCAAGCGTGTTCCCGTTCGGCTCATCACGCGGAGCGTGATCCGCCACGGGCGGACGTAACGGCACGACTTCCGGCTCATTCTTGTCATCGTCATCGCGAGGCTGTTTGCGAGGCGCGAAGACCAGCGAGGCTGACTTCACCGGCTTGTCGAACTGAATCGAAAACTTCGCGACCGTTCCCTGCAGGACACTCAGATTCAAATCCATCGACGTGCTTGTCGGCTGCCCGGTGTACGACGGCGGCGTGAGATCAATCTTCGCCTCTTCGATCCGCAACGGCCGCCGGATCTCGACGCGAAAGACCGCACTCTCCAACTCACCGGCCGTGACGCGGTACTCCACCGGCTTCGTCAGGCGATCGAGTTTGGCGACGAACGCAACGTGCGGCCGAGAATCTGTCAGGGAGGGTGAGGCTCCCGCCGAGCCGTGTGTCTCTGCCGCCTGGCCTTCCGTCGAACGCTGTTCAGCACCTCGCGGCTCGGCGGGAGCCTCGCCCTCCCGTGGCTCCAACTTCCGCTCCGTCCACTCCGCCTCCGCATCGCCGGCGGGCCGAGTGAACAACAGCACCTCTCGATTCGTGCGACCGACCAGCGCGACGTCGATCGTCAGCCCGGTCCCTTCATCCACCGCCTGATTGCCGGGCCGCACGACAAGCTGGCGATACGGCGTCTCCTTGAGCACCGCTCGCCGAGTCGCGTTGCTCCACTGCCAATCGACGCTCGATGCACCACCCAGCAACACCGCTCCCGCCGCAAGCCCGCAGGCGATCAGACCGAGCTTCTTCGTCGGAACGATGTCCTCGATCGTCAGCGGCAGCGCGCGTTGATGAGTCTGCTCGGCCAGCGCCGTCACCAACGTCGAGGCGACTCCTTCGGACTGCACCTGCTCGACCTGCATCGCTCCGAATTGCACTGTCGTCCGCACCGATTGACCAAGCTGCGGAAATGCCGCCTCGATCTCCGCCGCCGTCGTCGGCTGACTCCACTGCCACACCGTCCGCCACAGCGAGTTGATCGCAAACAACCCCACCGCGCCGAGCACCGCCACCAGCGAGACGACTCGCACCGAACGATCCAGCTCCAGCGAGTAATCCGCGATCGCCAACGCTCCCAATCCGAGCAACGCCAGCAACAACGAACTGACCGCCACCTGCCCCAACTCCACCCGCCGCTTGCGAGCCCACAGCAAACGGAAGCGGTTCAGAAACGCGGTGTCGTGATTGATTGTCGTGCTCATCATCTTGCTCCGATCACTGCGGTTCGCCCCGAAGGGAAGGTCAAATTGCGGTTCGCCCCGAAAGGGCCTCGGAAACCAGCCCAGGGCAAGCGAACGCAGTGAGCGCCGCCCTGGGAAAGGGGTTATCAATGTGTTGTGCCCTGAAGGGGCACTGGAATTCTGCCTTCATTCCAATGGCGTTTGTTGCGACTTCGTGTTTATCGCTGTTTGAAACCGTGATCGTTGTCCAACATTCCTGTGCCCCTTCAGGGCACATCACTCATATCAATCGTGACCCAGGGCGGCGCTCCCGTAGGTCGCTGGCCCTGGGCTGGTTTTCTCTGCCCCCTTGGGGCAAACAACCTCGCGACCAACCGCGTCATACTCAGATTCAATCCCAAACATACCGTTCATCAAACTCGACCTCATGCCGTCGCAAGAAATCCCGAAACTCATCCTGAAACGTCTTCGTCGCGTGATGCTCGGCTTGTTTGGCGATGTATTCCTCGACGGCCTTTACGTTGGACGGACTGACGCTGAACGCTCCAAAACCTGACTGCCAATAAAAGGACGCGTGTTGTGGACCTTGCTCCTTCATCCATTTCGACGTGCCGCGTTTCAGTTCCATGACAACATCGGACAGCGCCTTCGTGCGATGCAAATTGAACAAAACATGAATGTGGTCGCACACCGAATTCATAAGCAGCGCCGGCGAATCGAGATCGCGCAGAATTCCGCCAGCGTACTTATGAAGCTCTTCCCGAACCGCGTCGTCAATCAACGGACGGCGGTCCTTGGTGCTGAAGACGAGGTGGATCAAATTCTTGGCGAGCGATTGCGACATGACGGTTCTCGTTGCGATTGGGCGCTTGGTTTTCAGTTGTCCAATGCGATTTGCCCCAACGGGGCCACGGAAATCACCCCAGGGCAAGCGAACAAAGCGCCGCCCTGGGAAAAGAGGTCACATTTTGTCGTGCCCTGACAGGGCACGGGAAAACGGTCAACGAATTCAGACCTCACTGCGAATCACGACTGACATTCCCGTGCCCCTTCAGGGCACATCACACACAATTCATTTTTCACCCAGGGCGGCGCTCGCATTCGCTCGCTTGCCCTGGGCTGGTTTCCTGGGCCCCTTCGGGGCAAGACACACAATCGGTTTTCGGATTTCTGGTTTCGACATTCGGTTTTCCTTCCGTCACGCCGTTGTTCGATTCCCCACGAAACCTTCCAACAACAAAACGACCAACAACAGACATCCCGCCCAGTGCCACAGTTCATCCTGCCGCAGCTCGACGTTGCCGAGGGCCGCGGCTTGAGTGGCTTCCGTTCCGTCTTCGTCCACGAACTTCATTGCGAAGCGGTCCTCGAATTCCTGCCGAGCGCAGCGGTCGGTCTCCGACTCTCGTGGCGTTGTGTTGATGAACTCGGCGTATCGTTCGAACTGCTCGACGCCGGGGAGAAGAGCGGCAGAAGTCAGAGCTTCAGAGGTCAGAGCCTCAGATCTGCCGCTCTGGCCGCTGACCTCTGACTTCTGACTTCTGACCTCTGCCGCTCTGCTTCCCTGTTCGTCCACCAGCCGCGAGCGGACGCGACCGCCCGACGTCAGGCCGACTTCGTAGCCCAACATCTGATGCACGGTTGGCAAGAACAATCGGCTGCGACACCAGTCGCTCCAGTCGCGACCGCAGGACGACGTGACCCACAACACCTTCCCGTCTCCGACTCGCCGTTCGACAACCGCCGCATCGCCGGTGCTGAACTGAGCCAACACCGCCGCATCGCTCGACGGAGTCACCTTTGTGTACGCCGCGAAGATCAGGCGTCGCAGGTCGCCATGTTGCGGATCGCTCAGAGGTTCAAAGATCGGATGCGATTCGTCCCACTGATTCAGCCGCCACGGCAAATCGGTGGTGACTTTGATGTCGCCAATCTCGCCGACCGTCAGCCCCGCTTCGATCAACGTGGCCGAACTTTTTGCGGTCACACGATCACCCGTGAAGACCAGCAGTCCGCCACCGCTGCGCACGAACGACGCCAACTGGTCCGCATCCGCTTTCGAGACATCCGCCACGTTCGCCAGCACGACCGCATCGAAGTCGGAAAACTTCGGCAGGCTCGTGTCAGCCGCGTAGGTCACGAGCGTCGGGGCGAACGGGCTTTCGTGGTACGTCTCGTTGTCGTCCGTCAGCCGCAGCGCGGCGTTGAGGAAATACGTCTCGCTGGTGATCGCCGCACCGTCTGAATCGCCGCCGACAATGAGCACACGATACGCGGGTGTCGCCGAGATCGCGAAGAATCTTTGGTTATCGAACGGCAAGTCGTCGTCGTACTCGACCGACACGCGACCTTGCCACAACCCTTCGCTCAACGCCGGCAATTCAAAGTCGAGCGTCACTGTCGCGCCAGGTTCGAGCTTCACCTTCTCGCGCTTCGTGATCCGCTCGGCCAGCTTCGCGAACTCAGTGCGAGCGCCCGTGAGCGGCACGGCGCTAGCCGCCGGTGAAGTCGTGCGGCGTGAATTGCGAGTCTGTGGCGTCTCACCGGCGGCTAGCGCCGTGCCGCTCAGCTCCACTCGTCCTACCTCCAGCACGACCGCCACTTCCTCCAGCGCGAACGCGCCGCCGTGCAACACCGATGCGCGGATCGGCGGCGACTCACCCGGCCGCACCCACAGCCGAGGCGTGCGGACTTCCGTGACCGCCACGTTGTTGACCACCGGCCGACCGAGATCATGCAGATGTGATTTCACTTCGGCCGGCAACGGTTCGACCTCGGTCCAATCCAGCCCGGAGCGTTGCAAGTCGGTGAAGAGATGCAGTTGCTTCACTCCCGCCGGAGCCTTCACGCAAATGTCGCGAGCCCAGACGAAGGCCGAGCCAAAATTCGTCGCCCCGAACGTCGTCGCCGGAGCCACCAACTTCGCCAACACCGCATCGCTCTTCGCACCGTCTCCCGCTTTTGAGTCCTTCAGCGGATGCACTTCATGATCGAAGAACGCGACCTCGAACCGAGTCTTCTCTCCCGCCCCTTCAATCAGCCTCTTCGCTTCCGCCACCGCCTGATCGATCAGCCGCCCGTTGTCTCCCTTGAGCTGCATCGTCGCCGACTGGTCAATCAGGATGACGAGCAACTCCTTGTCGCTCCCTGTCGCCGCCACCGTGAAGTACGGCCGCGCGAACAGTCCCACCAGCAGCGCCACAAACAGCATCCGCAGAGCGAGCAACAACCACCGCATCACCTTCCGCCGCCGAGCATTCTCTTCCAGCACGAGTCGCAAGAAACGAATCGTCCCCAGCTCCACCCGCTTCGTCTTCAAGCGAAAGAAGAGATGAATCAGGATCGGAACCGCGAGCGCAGCCAAGCCGGATAGAAACGCGGTTTGAAGGAAGTTAGGCACGGCAGTGAAATCCAAAGAACCAATGACCAAGAACCAACGACCAAATCACTTTGTCCAGAAGTGCAACCAATTGTCGAATTCGTTTCCTTTGCCGCCGACGTGCGGAGCAGTAAACACGACCTCGTCCTTCAGGCGGATGCGAAGGCCATCGGCGGTCATCGTGACGCAGCCGAATTGCCACTTGTTGTCGGGGCGAGTTTCCAGCAGCAGGAGGAAGTCGGGATTCGTGCCGGTCCCGGTGAATCCAAAGACCGCGCCGTCGGTCGGCCCGTCGTCGTAGCGAAACAGCGGACGGCTCAGCAGCCGCATTTGCGATGAGACGTCTTTGTAGTCAATCAACTCCGCCCCGAACCGCCGCGCGAGGTCGCGCATCTGCACAAGCCGCCCCGCCCGATTCTCCTTCGGGGCATCGTCCAACACCTTCCACGTCACCCCCGGCTTTCGAGTCTGATACCCTCGCGCTCCCTTCCATTCTGCCGCCACTTGGTCGGACGACAGCGATGCGAAGCAATACAACCACGGTTCCGGATGGATTCCCGGCGTGTATCGCTCGACCTTCATCGCCGCGACCGGCCGCCCACGATCGGTCCACAACCTCATTCCCGCATCTTCGATTCGCCGTAATTCATCGCTGTACCGAAAGACCGGCGCGGCCTCGACCTTGATCTTCGCCGCCGAATTCTTCGGGATCGTGACTTGAGTCTTCTCCACTCGCTGAAACATCGCGGCCAACGAAGTCTCACTCGCCGCTGATGCCTTCGGAGAATCCCCCTTCGGCCCCTCCGCCGTCTGCGCGATCGTCAGCATTGCAAAGATAATTGGATATGCCGTCATGTTGTGATTCGATTGGATGTCAGATTGATCTTTTCACTGATCGAGACTTCATCCTCTCTGCACTCTTCGCTTCTCTGCGGTGAAGCAAATGTTTTCTTTCACCGCAGAGAAGCGAAGAGCGCAGAGATTTGTCTTTATTGGTTCTTGTGATTTGGCTCTTGTGATTTCAAACCTTTGTCCGATGCACCAAGTAATCCAGCAACGCCTTGTCGAGTGGATCGTCGGTCGTCATCTCGACCCGATCGACTCCGCGGTTCAAACATTCGCGAGCAAGGTCCGCTCGCCACTCATCAATCGCCAGCAGGTACTTTTCGCGAACCCCTTCGGCATGCGTCGTGATTTCTTCTCGCGATTCCATGTCGCTGAAGCAGATGTTGCCATCCAACGGCAAGTGACGCTCCCAAGGGTCCCAAACTTGAAACGCGAGCACTTCGTGCTGCCGATACCGCAACTGGTCCAGCCCGCGCGTGATCGCCGGCAGGTCATCAAAGAAGTCGCTGATGAGTACCACCATCCCGCGATGCCGGCACAGCTCGGCCGCCTGATGCAGTGCTCGCGAAGCATCCGACTTCGGCCGAGCCTTCGTGTTCGCGATCGCCGCCAGGATTTCGTCCAACTGATGCGGCTTGGCTCGCGGATCGAGATGCGCGACGACCTCATCCGCGAACAGCGTCAGCCCCACCGCGTCATGCTGCTTGAGCGCCAGATGAGCCAGCGCGGCCGCCAGCGTCGTGCCGTACGACAACTTGCTGCGTCCCGTGTTCGCGCACTCCATCGAGCCGCTGATATCGACCAACAGATGCAAATTCATGTTGGTCTCGGCATCGAACTCCTTCACATACAGCCGCTTCGTCCGAGCATACAGCTTCCAATTCACATGCCGCAGATCGTCCCCCTGCGCGTATTCGCGATGCGAAGCGAACTCGACGCTGAACCCGACAAACGGACTGCGATGCAAACCGTGCAAAAACCCTTCGACGATCCCGCGCGCCCGCAGCTCGAGATTGTCGAGGCGGCTGAAGAAAGCAGGATCAACGAGAGTCTTGGAATTCACAGTGCAATCTCATTCTTGTTCTGTGCGGCAATCTCAAACTGTGTGTCTTTGTTACTTGTCCGGAGCAACGTCGCCGCGATCGACACCGTAGTACGAGTAATAGTTGTGTCGCTGATCCCAAGCACGGACTCCCTCGACCTCCCAGACGGTCTGTTCATCGCGAGTCACTTTGACGTCTCCGGCCGTCATGCGCGCGAAGCCGATTCGCCAGGAACGGTCCGCCCCAGAGATCACTTCGACTTGGACGAGCACTTCCGGGTTTGTTCCAACGGCAAACAGAAACATCGCGCCATCTTCGATGTTTTCTTCCGGACAGCGGTACCGATGCACGGGCCGAGGCAACAATCGCATCTGCGAACGTTCGCCGACGTGATAGGCTCCGGCCGCGCGAAACGGTGACAGCTGGGTTTTCATTTGAACCAGCCGTTTCGTTTCGGTGTCTGCCGGCTCCGGCTCGGTCACGACAATCCACTTGCGCTGATTCGCCACCGGCCGCCAGTTCCAGCCCGGACGACCATCGACAAACAGTGCGGAATCACTCAGCGAGACAAGTTCGTAGTTCCACTGAAAGCCTTCTCGCGAATCGTTGAACAGACACGCCGCCGCAATCGGCCGCTCACCTTGAGTCCACATCCACAGTGTCCCATCCGTCGTCGTCGAAGTCGGATCGCTGTAACGAAACAACGGCTCCTTTCCGACTCGCCGCAGATCCGGTTTCTCCCCGATCTTCAGGTGCAACGCCTCGGCGCGCTGCCGCATCGCCGCCAGCCGTTGCTGACGAGCGGCAGTCTCTGGCTCGTCCGCAAGCAACGGCGAACCGATCAAGCAAAGCAGAAGGAATCTTCCAACACGAAACATCAATTGCCTCTTGTGTCTCCAGCCAAAAACTAATGGCGGTCAGTCGTTGGCCTTTTTGAAATCCGAATTTGGGATCAGGATCGTTGAAGACTCGGTGTTGTTCGCGGTTTCTCTCCGCGCTCTTCGCTTCTCTGCGGTGAACGCCGTCCTTTCCCCGCAGAGAAGCGAAGAGCGCGGAGGTGGCTGCCAGCTTGCCCTCATGATTTATTTCGCATCCGTGGGGACTGCTTCGAGCAGTCGATTGACCAGCACATCGGAGTCCACGTTGTCGGCCCGTGCGTGGAAGTTCAAAACGAGTCGATGTCGCAGCACCGGATGCGCGACGGCTTTGATGTCCTCGAAATCGACGTGGTACTTGCCGGCGAGAATTGCTCTCGCTTTTGAGCCGAGGATCAGGAACTGAGAAGCTCGCGGGCTGGCTCCATACGAGATGTATTTGTGGATCGCTTCGAGCGACTTCGCGCCGGTGTCCTTGCCCGCCAGCGAGGGACGAGTCGCCGCGACCAGCCGCGCGGCGTAGCGCACGACGCTGTCGGCGACGGGGACGCCGCGCACCAATTCTTGCAGACGCAGAACCTCCTCGGCGTGCAGGACCGCGTCGGCGGTGGCCATCACCGTGCTGGTCGTCCCTTTGATGATCTGCACCTCTTCGTCCACCGACGGGTACTTGATCTTCAAGTTGAACATGAAGCGGTCGAGCTGCGCCTCCGGAAGCGGATATGTTCCCTCCATCTCGATCGGGTTCTGCGTCGCGACGACGAAGAACGGCGGCTTGAGCTTGTACGTTTCGCGACCGACGGAGATCTCCGCCTCCTGCATCGCCTGCAACAGCGCGGCCTGAGTCTTCGGCGGCGTGCGGTTGATTTCGTCCGCCAGCAAAAAGTTCGTGAAGACCGGACCCGGCAGGAACGAGACCTTGTGCTTGCCGGTCGTGTGGTCTTCCTCCATGACGTCGGTCCCGGTGATGTCTGCGGGCATCAAGTCAGGAGTGAACTGGATGCGGCGAAACTCCATCTCCAACGTCTTCGCCAGCGTGCGCGCCATCAACGTCTTGCCCAAACCCGGCACGCCATGCAGCAGGATGTGGCCCCGGCACAGCATCCCGATCAGCAGCGAGTCGATGATCTCGTCCTGCCCGATGACGATCTTGGCCAGTTCTTTCTTGATTTTGGTGCGGGCGTCACGCAGCTTCGCAACTGCGGCAGCATCGTCGTTGGTCGGGGCATTTGACATCGTTGAAGTCCATTAAGTTGAAGAGGATGAGGAACAAATTTAGGAACACTAATCTCCGCTAATTACCACTAATCCGGTCAGAAGTTTGCTGCTCCATTAGCGAAGATGAGCGCCAATTAGTGTTCCAAACTGTCTTCGGTCTTGCCTCGCGCGGTATTCGGGCTTTGGCCATTCGTGCTTGATTCGGATTTCGGATTTCGAGTTTCGGATTTCGCCGTCACGGCGGCTTCCGCTTCTTTCGGATCAATCAGCTCATCGCGGTCGGCGTCGAGTTGCTCAAAGGCGTCGCGGGGGCCGAGGAATTCGCGCCAGGTGATGTCGCCGTCGTTGTTGCGGTCCCAGCGTTGAAACCAGATCGGGCCGACGCCTCGCGGCTTGATGACCTCGACCACCGCTTGCGGCATTCGTGGATTCGCCGGGCGGTCGGGGTTTCCGAACGGGTTGAAGACGCCGCGCACGAACTCGATGCGGTAGCGCCGAGCGGGTTCGAATTCGCCCAGGCCCGGTTTGTCGTCGCGCTGCATTTTGGCCAGCGTCTTGTCGGCGTAGTGCATCTCGCGCATCGAGATGCGGCGGTCGCTGTTCGAGTCGAGCGCCGGGAAGAATCCCGCTCCGTCGTCGAAGACGGTGATCTGGCAGGTCGTCGCGACCGGCTCGCCCCGAGCGCGGATGAATTCCTTCATTTCCTCGCCGAAGATCTTGGCGTCGCCGTCCGCGTCGATCTGATCGAACAGCCCGCGGCCGAATCGCTCGCGAGACATCGTTTCGTCCTTGTCGAGGTAGCCGTTGTTGTCCGCATCGAGTTCGTTGAACGTTCGCAGAGCAAGCGTCATTGATGCCTCGAACGGATCGACCTCGCGCGACGAGAACGTCACGATGGCCGTTGGCAGACTGATCGTGGCCACGTCGGGATACCGATCGCCATCGGTGCGATCCCCCAGCGAGGCGAGCGTCCGCAGCATTGGCTGGCCCTCTTTGCGAACGACGTCCACGGCCAACTCAATATCGACCGGCGACTTCTGCAAGCTGCCAAGCTCCTTCAGATTGAGCTGCCCGTCGCCGTCAGTGTCGCAGGTCTTCAGTCGCTCTTGAGGCCAGCCGAGTTCCTCGGTCGAGAGCTTGCGATTGCGGTCTTTGTCGTATTTCAACAAGAGCTGCTGCGGCAGCAACGTTTGATTCGTGTCGCGGAGCAGTTCGGCCACGGTCGATGTGGGCGGACGTGTCGCGTCGTCCGGCATCGCCACTTGATTCTCGGGACCGACCTGCCGCGGCGGCGCGAGTTCGTCGAGCGTCACGCATTCGTCGTCGTCCGAATCCTTCGCGAGCAGCAGATCGACCGAGTCCTGCATTTCGGTCGCATCGACGATGCCGTCCTTGTTCGCGTCCAGCATCTTGAAGACAGTGTTGTCGTTTTCCGAAGTGCTCGCGTTCTGCCGATAGACGACCGTCTCGCCACCGAATCGCTCGAACTGCTGCTCCATGTTACGTCGCGAGAGTGTTGCAGAAGCTCCGATCTCTTTGAGGAACGCATCCGCTTTCGGACGTTGCTTCTCACGAAACAACGGCGACCGTTCCGCCTCCTTTTGCGACAGCTTGCCATCGCCGTCCGCATCAAGCGTCTTCAACAGCCGATCCAAACTCGCCCGCCGAGCATCCTGCGGAGACAGCCCCCCCCACCGCGACATGCACCCGCAAATGCAACGGCCCCTTTTCGAGCATCAAGATCACGTCGCGAACTTCGGCGGAGGGCGCGGGTTCGGCGGCAGCAAGAGGCGAAGAAGTCAGAGCGACAGCCGTAGCCACGTTCGCCAGAACGTGGGCAAAACTCCGCCCGCCCCACGTTCTGACGAACGTGGCGACGACGACTCGGCTCGCTCGTTCGCACATCACCCGCATCAGGTTGTTCGCCGCACGATTCATTCGGTCGCCCGGAATTGAGTGTCCCGCTCCCCGCCGACCTCGCGTCGGTGGAAGCGCTGATTGGCCACTAGCACGTTGCTATTTCGTTTGTTCTTCGCCCCCACAGAGCTTGCCACGGTGGAGCGGTGATTGGCAACTAGCCGGGCCTATCACTGGCTCCACCGAGGCAAGCTCGGCGGGGGCCTGTCTACGTTGGTGTTCTCGTTTTAGTTCCCAATCTTCGTTCCACCGACACAAGGTCGGCGGAGACGTTGTGGCCGGTCTCCTGACCGAGCCACGGTCGCTGACCGAAGGTCTCACGAACGGGGAGACCTGCGGTCGAATCGTTGTGGCGCGGGCAGGAGGCCGGCCCCAACCCGTTTTCTTTCACGCTTTCTTATTCTACGGCACCGCCGCAATCTCCTCACTGATCTTCCCGCTGCGATCGGCCAGCGGGATCGGGCGGCCTTCGGGAGAGATGTTTTCGTTTTCCGGGTTGACGCCGATGCTGGCGCACATCGTCGCGTACAAGTCGGCGATCGAGACCTTGCGGTCTTTGACTTCGGTTCCCCCGTCGTTGGTACTGCCGACGACTTGGCCCCCTTTGACTCCGCCGCCACCAAGCACCGTGGACCAGGCCAATGGAAAATGGTCGCGGCCGGCGTTGTTGTTGATCTTCGGAGTCCGGCCGAACTCACCCATCCAGACGATGAGCGTCGATTCGAGCAGCCCCCGTTCGCGCAGATCGGTCATCAGCGTGGACCATGCCGGGTCGAGCGTCTCGCACAGCCCCTTCACCGCGGAGAAGTTGTTGCCGTGCGTGTCCCAACCCTGAAGCGTGACCTCCACGAACGCGGCACCTCGCTCGACCAATCGCCTCGCCAGCAAGCAACCTTGCCCGAACTGACTGCGACCGTACTTGTCGCGCAGCGCCGCCGGTTCCTCGTCGAGCTTGAACGCGCCCTTGGCGTTCGTGGCGATCATCCGCATCGCGCGGTCGAAGTTCGCTTTGTGAGCCTTCGTGGAGGGCCCCTTCGCTCGCTTCGTGAAGTCGTCCTGCAAGAACTTGGAAATCTCAAACCGCTTCTCCATCGACTCCGCCGAGACCCCAACCGGCCCCTTGAGGTTTTCGATCGACAAGTTCGCGCGAGCCTCCGGGTCGCGACTGTCTCCCGACACGACCAGCGGAGCGTAGTTCGGTCCCAAAAATCCCGGCCCGCCGGCATCGCCGAATCGAAACGGCGAAATGCTGACATACGGCGGCAAGTCGTTCGACTCGTCGCCGAGTTCTTTGGCGAAGATCGAACCGAGACTCGGATAGTTGATCCCCTCCTGCCCCGGCCGATGTCCGGTCAGCATCAGCCGAGTTCCGCGATCATGATCCCCCTCCGCCGTTGAGAGACTGCGAATGATCGCGATGTCTTTCATCTGCTTGGCGACGCTTGGCAGATGCTCGCTGATTTGAATACCAGAGACTGCCGTCCCGATTGCTCTGGACGGTCCGCCATTGGGATGCCCCATTTTCAAATCGAACGTGTCCGTTTGAGTTGGACCACCAGTCATCCAGAGCAGGACCACGGCCTTGTGCTTGGCCCCCGCCTCCTTACTCGCTTCAGCCGCCAGAGCCAATCGCGGCAACCAGCCGGAGTACGACACGCCGAACGCACTGGCGAGCGAGAACTTCATGAAGTCACGACGCGAATAATCGAACATGGTTTGCTCCCGATTTGGATGACTCGTTCAGCTTCTCTGCGCTCTTCGCTTCTCAGCGGTGAAAGAAAAGACTTGATTCACCGCAGAGAAGCGAAGAGCGCAGAGGTTTGGCGTTTACTTTTCCAAAACAAACTCCGGGCTATTCAGCAGCCCCCAGAAGATCTCGGCATAGGCTTGTTTTTGTTTATCGCCGTCGGCCTGTTTGCGGATGTGTTCCAAAAGAAACTTCTTTTCCTCGGCTCGCGGCGGGCGGCTGAACGTCGCCAAATACAATGTCGTCAGCTTAGCCTCGTTGTCGAGGAACGGTGCGTCGAGCACTCCGCGCAACGTGCGGCTTTGATCGAGGTCCGTGGCTTCGGTCGTCAATCGGCCGTTCATCAGCAGCAACGCTTGCGGGATGCCTGCTCGGAATTCATCGGGGTTGCTCGAGGCCGCTTCGTTCATCCGCGATATGAGTTGGTCACGCAAGCCGTTGAACCGAGCACTTCCGTCGGCTCGCGCCACCGGCAGCAATAATGCTTGCTCCAGCGAATTGAAAACCTGCTCCGGCGAGAGCGTCTTGATCGGCCGCAAACCGGGAGGCGGGGTCAGGAGACCCGCGCCGAGCGCGGCAGGGTCGTCGAGCACAATGCACTCGCGCTGATAAAGCTGACTCTTGCAGATGCCGGCGATCAGCCAACGTAGATCGAACTTCGCCTCGACGAACAGCTTCGCGAGGTCATCCAAAATCTTTCGCTCGGCGGGAGACGCCTTGTCGAGATCGTCTACCGATTCGGTCATCCCGCGTCCGAGCAAGTGCTGCCAAACGCGATTCACTGCCGTCGCCGCAAACAACGAGTTGTCCGGCGCGACCATCCAATCGGCGAGCGTCTCACGCGCTGTTTTGCCTTTGCGAATCTTCGCCTGCTCACCACCGAGAAACGCCGCAGAGTATTCGACCGTGCTGTTCGCCGGACGAATCGAGGCCGTCAGCGTATCGTTGACCGCGCCTTCGCGGACTCCGGAAAAGAACGCGGCCATGCCCCAGAAGTCTTGTTGTTTCCAATCGGCAAACGGGTGATTGTGACACTCCGCGCACCCAATGCGGACGCCGAGGAACACGCGCGACACCGAACTGGCCGCCGTCTCCGGCTTGCCGCCGATCGCCTGATAGAATAACGCCGGCCCAACCGCTTGAACGCCGAGCCTCGGATTCACCGGCATCATCGCCTGGCCATCATTCGTCGCCGTCACCAGCTTGCGAGTGAGTTCGTCATACGGCACGTTGGCGTTGAATTGCTCCTTCAACCACGGCTCCAACCCGACGGCCATCCGAGCTTCCTGAGAATTCCCCGGCACCATCATCCGCCGCCACACGGTCGCCAAATGAGCGGCCGTCCGCTCGGCATACTTCTCCGGCCGCTTCGGATCATTCAACATGCGATCGACGAGCGTGCCGCGGCGATGCTCTCCTTCATACCCCAAGAAGTCGCGAGCCTGCGACACGCTCGGAATCGAACCAGCCAGATCGAGCGAAACTCGCTTCAAGAACGTCGCATCGTCGATGACCTCCGTCGGCTCGATCTTCGATTCCAACCAAGCGGCCGCGAACCGCTCATCAATCCAGAGTGCGAGATTCTCCGTCGTCAAACGCGAATCATCGGGCCTAGCAGCTGCAGGTTCCTCGGCAGTCACGCTGCTTGCGACAATGAGCACGAGTGCCAGCATCAGCATCCAACCACGGGCTTTGAGAAACATCGCTTGGTGCCTCCGCTGAGCATCGGATCTATGGGCCCAACTCTAAAAAACTCGTCAAACGAACGTCGCCAGCAGTTCGAGCGAGGAGCCAATTTAGACATTGTGTCTTAAGTGTCAAGCCATAATCTTTCTTGTGCTCGAAGGCAGTTTACGCAGCCGGACGAAGTCTTCCGTTTCGTCGCCGAAGAGTCCAGAATCTCACGCAAAGGTCTATCGAGCAGATCTATGAATCGGATTCGACCGCATTCGGCGAGTTTTCGGTACGGCTAGAAAGCGACTGCGGCATGGTGAATCGAAAGATGCTCAAATGCATCGAGAAGCATTTTCTGGCTATGCTGCTGCCCGCGACCAAGGGGCCCGTCAAGAGGAATCGAAATGACGAAGATCCATTCAAAAACCGGACTGCCATCAGAAGGAGTTTTGATGAGTCGGGAATTTCGATCGACGCGGTTGTGGCACACCTGCGTCGTCATGTTTTTGATCGCCGTGTCCACAGCCCGAGCCAATGAACCCGCACTGCTGCCTTATGAGGTGAAAGCGGAGGCGGTCTTCAACGAGCTGACTCCGGCGTTCTGCTGGTTTCATCCGCGAGTCGCTCCGTTGCCCGGCTACGGAAAGGATGGCCGGCCAGCGGTCGTGATGACCATTCAGAAACATCTTGCGGCTTCGGATCATTACTCAGGACTTTTCTTCCTGCGAACAGACGACCTGGGGAAGACGTGGACTCGACCGACAGAAATCCCCGAGTTGGCTTGGCGACCCGGCGAGAACAATGAAACGATCGCCGTCTGCGATGTGACTCCAGGGTGGCACTCACCGAGCGGTAAGCTGCTCGCGATCGGAATCAAACTTCGCTACAGCCAGAAAGGGGATCAACTTCTCGACAAGCCACGATCTCACGAATGCGCCTATGCCACGTACGACCCGAAGTCCCAGAAGTGGACTCCTTGGAAAATGTTGGCTATGCCACAAACCGACGCAAAATTCTTCCTTGTCTCTCCGGGGTGCGTGCAGTGGTTGGTCAACGCAGACGGCACGCTGTTGATTCCGACCTACTTCCGAGGACCAACCGGCGATGACTACGTCACGACCGTGCTGCACTGCTCCTTCGACGGACAGGAACTCAAGTACTTGAAGCACTGCGACGAATTGGCAACTGCTGGAGGTCGTGGGTTCGTCGAACCGTCGTTGGCGCACGTCCAAGGAACGTATTTCCTCACGCTGCGCAACGATGCGGCGGCATACATCACCACCAGTTCGGACGGTCTGCATTTTCAACCGGTCAAGAAATGGACGTTCGACGACGGTCAGGATCTCGGCAGCTACAACACTCAGGCCCACTGGCTGGCCCACAGCGACGGATTGTTCCTGACCTACACGCGGCGCGGAGCGAACAACGACCACATCGCGCGGAACCGCGCACCGATTTTCGTGGCTCAGGTCGATCCCAAGAAACTCCAAGTGCTCCGCAAAACCGAGCGTGCCCTGTTGCCAGAGCGAGGTGTGATGCTGGGAAACTTTGGTGCGACAGCCATCACGCCCGACGAGTCGTGGGTCACGGATGCCGAGTACATTCTGACCGGCAAACCACACGCCAAAGGAGCCGACGGCACGACCTGGCTGGGGCGAGTCCAGTGGTCGAAACCGAATCAACTCGTGAAATGAGCCTAACGAGTCGACGGTTGATGGCAGCTTGCGTTGATCGCGATCACCGAACGAACCAGCGAATCGCACGCTGCGCAACGTGATCCGAGAACTTCAGCGAATACGGATCGCAGCGGCGATAGACGACTCGCCCATCGCTGCGCAGCATCAGCCAGCCAAAGTCCCAATTGCGGCTGGAGTATCGCATCGGCACGCTCGGCTGGACTCGCACGAGCGGATGCGAGCCGATGATGAAGAGCTTCTGCTCGGAGTAGTAATACGCGGAACCTCCTTGCACAAAGACCTCGTGGTCCGGAGCACTTCCCAGATCAGGACAAAGATCCGCGCAAAGTCCGCTGATGCCGAGCTTGATCGTGCAGCCTGATGAGAACTCCTCGACGAGTTCGTCAACCGATCCGGAAATCACTTCGCCGCTGGGTGAGTGATGCAGCACCTCGCGCCATGAGTCGTTGACGCAGTAGCGAAACCGATCGAAGTCATAAACAAAATTCTGGCTGGGGGCGTTCGTCCCCACATCCCAGCTTTCGAGTACATGGTACTTCGGCATCTTTGCTGGCTGCTGGGACGGCGCTAAACCCAATGTCGCCTCGAACGGACCACCGTCGAGGTACGGTCGCGCGATCGCCTGCGTGCCATCCTGGTTGTATAAGAAGAATGACATCGACGATCGGGGGCCAAACCCAACCGGCAATTCGATCGGCTGCCGCAGACTCATGATCCCTGCAGTCCATCTGTGATCGATGCAGTACGTGACACCAAACTCGGCGACCTCGCGGATCCGCTCGTTGCTGGGTGAGTCCACGTCGATGTGCTCGTTGTGGAGAAACTCTGTGTAGATTCGCAGGTCGGCCGCATGTCGGATCGCGTCCGACAAATTGGCGGCGCTCCCGCCAACGGCATTTCGTCTCGCGTCCAATTCCAGTGCACATCGCCAAGTCATCATTGGTCACCAGGATGTTGTTGATCGAAACTTCGTCATGGTAGGCCGTGTCTCGCGATCCGTCGAACAAGCGAATCCGAGAGATTGGCAAATCCATTTGCAAAGTTGAGCATCACCGGCGTCCTCAGGTAAGCTGACCGGCAAGTTCGCGAGATGTGGATTCGGTTTTTCCGTGGCAGAAACAGATTGCGATTGCATTGCTGCTGGGGATGCTTGCCGCAGGTCGCTGAGATTTCATCGGCTGAGCCACAGAAGACTGCGACGGCGGAGGGCCTTTGTGTCGAACGCGGTGATCAGCATTGCCTTTTGGCAGCTAGGTGTGTTCCTGCTGCTTGCCGGTTGCGCAAGCAAACCGCCAACGACTTCGGCCGTCGACTTCCACAAGGAGGTCGCGCCGATCTTTAAGGCTCGCTGTTGGCAGTGTCACGGACCGCAACAACAGCAAGGGGGATTGCGGCTCGACGAAAAAACGATCGCGTTCCAAGGTGGCTTGTCCGGCAAAAAGCTGGTCGAGCCGCCGACCGACGAGAGCGAATTACTGCGTCGCGTGACCAGTGATGACCCGACGATCGCCATGCCGAAAGAAGGGGGACGGCTGACGATGTCAGAGCTGGAGGTGCTCCGCCGTTGGGTTGTGGCGCGAGCTCCGTGGCCCGAAAAACTTCCACCGTCGGCTCGAGACGAATTCCTGACTCGATATGGCCATGACTTGTGGAAGCGGCTCGGCGATTTTGGAGGCGAGCCAAAGATTTGGTTTTTGCTCATCTTCGCAGTGCTCGTCGGAATGGCAGAACGCATTCGGCGTGTGCCGGCCGATTCTCCGCGATGGTCGAGCGGTGTGCTGCAACAAGTGCGTTCGCGTTGCCCGCGCATTTCGGCGGCTGGATTCGTCGTCGTCGTGCTCGGCACGGCCCTCTGGGATGTCGTTGGGTTTTCGATGCGACTGTCGTCCGACATCGTCAGCGTGAACCAAAAACTGGTCGAAGCTGAATCGGCCGGAGCAATGCGGCCTGTCGCGATGAGCGGCGCGCCGCCGAAGCCGCTGCGTCCACGCGGCGCAACGGGGCTCGGCGGGACGTACTATCGAGGCAACGACGAACGGAGCGAGAAACTTTTCAACGGCGGGTACTATCGGACTGCGACCATGCGGCTCGCATTGATCGATGAGACCGATCAGCCGTTGACGCTGGGCCAACAAATCACCGGTTCGCGACTGTTTGTGCGGCTGGAAATCGAACGCGCGCTGCAAGCGACTCCCTCGCTGTTCACCGATCAGACGATGCAGGCCGTGCTGCTCACTCGCCGCACGAGCGATCGCAAGACACCGTTCCCAACCGACGAGCCGGCCCCGTTGGAAGTGTTGCAAACGGGCGATCGTTGGTCAGCGAAGTATCGACTCGCAGAATTCACCGGGCAGTCGGACTTCGCCCTCAATGACATCATCTACGTGGTCACGGGCGCGACGCGATCGGCAGAGGCGGTTCAGGGTCAAGTGCAATACGGAATCGTCTTCTCACTGCGAATCCGCGAACGAACTCTGCAAGAGAATTCGGAATTGTGGCTCGGCCCGATTCTCGTCCCCGGCAATTTCCAATATCCCAGCGATGGAAAAATCACACTGGCCGAGTGGCTCGACACCAATCCCATTCCGGAGATCACCAGCGACAACACCACCGACCCGAAACTTCTCGGCATCCCCGAACACTTGGACAAGGGAGCCACACCGCCGGAGTAGGTCAGGCTTTCCAGCCTGACCCGAATTGGCAAAATCGCGCCACTCAGAAAAACGGGTAGATGAACGGGGCCGCTGCGGTACCGCTCAGGATGATCAGCGCGCCGATCAACAACAGCACGACGAGGATCGGTGTCAGCCACCACTTCTTGCTGGTCTTCAGGAAGTCGATGAACTCGGCGATCAATCCCGGGGTGGCTTCTTCGGCCTGACGCTCGAAGTCGCTCGGCGACGTGTTGGTGGGACGTTGAGAATTGTCGGCCATGTGCTGCCTCAAAACTGTCGGAAGTAGCGTTGCGAATCGGTCGGCTCGGTTGGCCGAGAAATCCAGTACGTTGAAGCCGACCGATCGAAAGACTTCTGCATCGGGTCTCGGCCGAGCACTCGCAGGATCAAACCGATTGGCATGATGACTCCGAAAAAGATCGCCGCCAAGAGGAGGTGCGAGATCACCCAACCAATCGGGAAGACGGCAACCATCCAACCGACGTAGACCCAGCGGATCGATTGTGGGAGAACCAATCCAGAAATTGCGACGATCGCCGATGCGGCAAGCATCAATCCTGAAATCTTCCAATAGCCAAATAGATAAACCCAGAGTTCCGCAGCAATAAATCCAACACCCAGGAATTGGCCAATCGCGAACCAGCGAAGATCGCGGTCGGATGGCTTCCAGTTGATCGAGATCACCGCCATGAATTCGCACATCCTTCCGTTCGTTGGAGCCGTCTTGCTCGTGCTGGGCAGTTTGTTCGCGTGGTTCCTGACCGTGCTGCAATTACCCGGCAACTGGCTGATGGTGTTGCTCACGGCTCTCGCCGCGTGGCTGATGCCGGAAGAATCACGCTTCAGCGTCGGCTGGCTGACGGTCGGCATTGTGTTCGGCTTGGCGGTCGTCGGGGAAGTGTTGGAACTCGCCGTGGGGACCGTCGCCGCGAAAAAACAGGGAGCCAGTCGTCGCGCCGTCGGACTCGCGCTGCTGGGTGGAATCGTGGGGGCGATGTCCGGAGCCGGCGGTGGTTCGGTCATACCGGTCTTCGGCACCTTGTTCGGCATTTTGGCAGGGGGCGCGGGGGGAGCATTCCTCGGCGCGTACCTCGGCGAAACTTGGAAAGGTCGCAGCGAGTCTCAAGCCGTCGCCGTCGGCAGAGCCGTCGCGATCGGTCGCACGCTGGGAGTGCTCGGCAAGTTGAGCGTCGGCGTTGTGATGGTGCTGATCGTGGCATGGGATGCGTTTTTCTGACCGCGACCCTTCGCACTCACCGCTCACCCGCTACGATCTCGCCCCTCAAAATCTGCGCCGCCGACAGGCGGGACTCCGAACCCCGAGGACACTATGAAACTGCCTCTACTGCCTGTGATTTTTGCGTCGCTCACGGCGTTGTTTTGGGGCATGTATGGACCGGCCATCGGGCTGGCTCGAACGGCCGAAGGGAACAATCCCTTCAAGCCGTATGTGATGATCGGCGTCGCGTATTTGGTCTGGGCGATTCTCGGCGGTGCGGGCGGCATGATCTACACCAAAGTCCCGTTCTCGTTCAGCGGTGCCGGAGTCACTTGGGGATTCATCGGCGGCAGCTTGGGTGCGTTCGGTGCTCTGACGTTGACTCTGGCCATGTTTAGTTTCGAAGGAAAGCCGAAGCCAGAGTTGGTCATGCCCATCGTTTTCGGCGGAGCTGTGACCGTAAACGCAATCACGAATCTCGTCCTGGGCTGGAAGCAAGGAAGCTCACACGAGACCAGCCCGTGGTTGTGGATCGGCATGATCGGAGTGGCCGCGAGCATTGTGGTCGTCGCGGTTTTCACACCCCACGTCGGCCCCAAGATAAAGCCTGGGGCTCCGACATCCACTGTGGCACCGGACGAGACACCCAAGAGCCAAAACTGATTCGCCGTAGTCACCTCAAGGCATCCGTTGGCCGGACGCGGGTTCGACTCGCGATTCACCTTTGATCTGCTCGCCGCTGGCAGGCACGGCTCCCTCTTGAGCGGCTTTGCGGAGCACGGTCATCACTTCGTCGATCGACAGCTCGCGGGTGCCCGCCTGGCGTTGCAGTTCCCGTTTGCGAGCAGCAATGTTCGTCTGCATCGCCAGCTTCAGTAGTTGGCCGCGGCGGATTTCCAGCACGCCATCCATCTTGCCGGCCAGTTGCTCGATCCAGCCCGGTTGCTGGACCATCCCGACGTTCATCATCGCGACCCACAAACTGACTTCGCGAAAGTTACGATCCGCCATCGCATGACTGACCGGCGAGATCAACTTCGCCGTGATGTCCACCGGCTGCGACGGAAACGAGACGAACATGTCGAGCGAATGTGTCACCGTCGTTTGGCCATCCGCGTTTTTCTGAAACGTCGGTTGCAGGTGCAGCAGTGTTCGCGCCTTGATCGGCTTGGGCAGCAGCGGACTCTTGAATGAGCCTTCGCACATCACAAGCTGTCGCTCGGCGGAAGAGTGCAACACTTCGATCGTACCGCTCGAACCGTCGTGCGAGTCCGCTTCGTAACTGGTCGGACCGGTCTGCCACATCTCGAACGTCGAGATGTCCATGACTCGCCACAAACTGACCGCGACGTCGGGATGCGCGAGAAAGAAATTGTAGACCTCTGGCTCCGAAACAAATCTCAGCGTCGGCATGTGGCGGAACAGGCTGACGTTTTTGGTGATGTCGTCCACTTTGGGACGCAAGTCCGCCGTGACTTTGTCGAGCGGCAAATCGGCCAGCGCCTTTTTGCGAACCGCCGCCACGGAACTGCCGGGCGCAACGACCTCGACGTCGATCACGGGCTTCGCGTCTTCGGCGGCGCAGGGTCTCTCACCAAGCAGCCACAAGGCCGCTAGTGCGACGATTCCCCCGACCCAATTTCGTCGCAGCATCTGATCGAACCTTCCTTGGCCAACTTGCCTGACTTGCCCCGGCGCGCATGACTGCGGCAGAGACTCAGCCGACACCGATACCGATACCACCTTGTTGATCGGCAAGCTCTTCCCAGCATCCGCATGGAAACTCGGCGGCGAAATCTGCGCGAGGCGTAGTTCACCCTTTCCAGGCTGACCCGATGCGCAAGCCAACGTCTGCCGATGACCGGGGTCCGCCTGGAAAGGCTGACCTACTTCTTCCCGAAGTTCGGCCGGTTCAGAATCAAGTTGAGCACGAAGGCCTCTTTGAGGCTCGCTGGATCGCGCATCAATTTGGCGACGCTCAACGCGGTCGCGGTCTGACGAGAGGTCGTCACCGTGGCTGCCGTACCGGCGGGATTAAGGCCGGTAAACGATCCGAGATCCTGTTGAACTTTTTCGGCCACTCCGTGAGCGAGATGGCTTTGAGCTTGTTGCAGGACTCGACCCTCCTGCATGTGCTCCGCGAGATGCTGTTGCACACCGGAACCGAGCCCAGTCGTACCCGGTCCTTTCCGGTGAGCGATACGGCCTCCCGGACGAACGTCGCCGGGGCCTTCAGATCCTTCCGGCTTGGGAGCAGCGGCCGCGCTCTTCCGCTGGGCCGCCTCGGCTTTCGATCGTGGCTTTTGTCGGCGGCGAGGTTTCTCATCCTCCTCTTCGACGACCAGCACTTCCAACTCTTCCTCTGGAGCCTGCTTCTGGCCCATCACGTTTTTGAGGAAGCGATTGATCTCGGCTTGCAAATCTGTCTCGATCTTCTTGCCGCCGGGGAGTGGTTGCGGTCGCCGGCCAGCACCCGGTGCGTTTTGGTTCCCGTTGAACACGTTCCACAGCCAACTGACGAATGCGATCACCAGAAACAAGATAGAGATCGCCGTTCCTCCCGCCGCCAGAATGGGATTTGGAATGAACATGACGATCCGCCTTTCCTCGTGGGGCAGGTTTTCAACCTGCCCGCCTCATTCAAGGCAGGTTGAAAACCTGCCCCACGTTACTTCGTCGTCGGCTCTCCGCCGGAGATCGAGTCGCGCATTTTGGTATCGGCTTGGATGTTTCTGAGTTCGTAATAATCCAACAGGCCGAGCTTGCCGCTGGCCAACGCTTGCGAGATCGCCAACGGAATCGCCGCTTCGGCCATGACGACCTTTGCTCGGTTCTCTTGGATCAGAGCGACCATTTCCTGTTCGGCCGCCGTGTAGGCGGCACGCTGTTCCTCCGCTTTGGCCTGAGCAACTCGAACCTGCGCTTCCGCCTGATCGGCCTGCAACCGGGCACCGATGTTCTCGCCCACGTCCACGTCAGCGATGTCGATCGAGACAATCTCGAACGCCGTCTGCGCCTCGAGTCCTTCGCTCAGCACTGTTCGCGAGATCGAATCAGGATTCGCCAGCACCAGCTTGTACGATGCAGTCGAGCCGATCGCCTGCACGATCCCCTGCCCCACGCGTGCGATGACCGTCTCTTCCGTCGCACCCCCGACCAACTGCTTGATGTTGGTCCGCACGGTGACTCTGGCTCGGACTTTCAACTCGATGCCATCTTTGGCGACGGCGCTCAGAGTGCTGCCGCGCTTCGGGTCCGGGCAGTCGATGACTTTTGGATAGACACTCGTGCGGATGGCGTCGAGCAGATCGCGTCCCGCCAGATCAATCGCCGCAGCGGTCTGCCAATCCAAATCCGTTAGCCCGGCTCGTTGCGCGGCGATCAAGGCGCGAATCACGTTGGGCACGTTGCCGCCGGCCAGATAGTGAGCTTCCAAAGCCTTCGTCGTGATCGGGTACGACCGCGTCAGCCCGGCCTGCACCGCCATGATCTTGCTGCGGACAATGATGGTCGGGCTGACCTTCCGCAACGACATCATCAACAAACTTGGCAGCGAAATGCTGGCTCGCGTCGTCACGCACTGAATCCACAGGCCGAAATACCGAAAGAAGACCAGCAGAAAAATCAGCGCGAAAAACGCGACCAACACAAACACAAGCAACAACAGCGCGTTCGAGTTGTCCGCAGCCAGCAGAGACAGGTGATTCAGCATGATGGCTTTCAAAGTAGGTCAGCCTTTCCAGGCGGACTGAGGATTTTCGATTGATGATTTTTGATTTTCGATTGAACCACGGCCCGCATTCCCAATCAAAAATCAAAAATCGACAATCAAAACTGGTTTAGCTCTGTCCAAAATCATCGTCAAGCGGCGTCCGTTCGTGTTCGGCGAGTGGCTCCTCGTTGGGTGCAGGCTCCGGCACCGCACTCTCGCGCACTTGCCGGACCAGTAGACGATTGCCTTTGAGTGCCAGCACCCGCACCGGCGTGTCGGTCAAAATGAGCATCCCTTCGCTCTCGGCGTGCATCCGCTCCCCTTCGACCAGCACCATCCCACCGGGGCCCAGACGAGTCAGCGTCGTCCCCGTTTTTCCGATGAGCCGCGATAGCCGCTCGGTTTCCGCGACGAACGGTTCCATCTCGTCCAAGCTGGGGGGATTCATCAACCGCCGGCCGTACTCTGTGCGCGGGAAGGCATAAAACGCTCCGCCCAACACCGACGGAAACAACACGACGAGAGCTGCGATGTAAATCAAAAACAGCGTCAACTCACCCGACTTGCCCCAGGCTTGCCACGCGCTCCACACCGAAATCACGAAGACGATTCCGGCAGCCGTCATGATGACTCCGCCGGAAGGAATAAAGACCTCGGCCGCCAGCAGCGCCAGCCCCAAGGCCAACGTCAGCACCGCCATCAACGCGTAACTGTCCATGACCAACCGCACCCTTCGCGAGAACACCGTTCGGGAACGCGGCGCAGTGTACCGGGCGGTCAAGGTCAGACAAGGAGGTCTTGCGTCTTCGGGTCGATGTGCTGTTTCTCTCCCTCTCCCTTTGGGAGAGGGTCGGGGTGAGGGAGCCATGTGTTGTTGAGACTCTGTCGTGAATCGCATCCCTCATCCGGCCTTCGGCCACCTTCTCCCGCAGGGAGAAGGGGTTGATCGGAATCAGAACCAATCAGCCGATGGTCTTCGTTCGTGGGAAGAAGACTCGCTTCGATGTGATCGACTCTGTCGGCTCGAAGCGTTTACCGAGGCTCGCGTACTTGCCGAGTCGATCGGCGATCGCGGATGCTCCTTCGGTGTCGCACCAGTGCAGGATGCCGCCACGGAACGGTGGGAAGCCGATCCCCAGGATCAGGCCCATGTCGACATGATGCGGAGCGGCAACGATTCCTTCTTCGAGAACTCGCGTCGCTTCCAGCAGCATCGGAAGGAACAAGCGATCGGTGAGTTCATCGAGCGAGAACTGGCGGTTGTCCGTCCGATGCTTTTCGAGGAACGGCGCAAAATCGGGATCGGCTTCCGGCTTCCCCTTCTTGTTGAGCTTGCGGAAACCGGAGCCGTTCTTGTTGCCGAGACGTCCAGCTTTCACGAGTTCACCGAGAATTGGAGTTGGTTTCGCGCGGTCAGCGTAGGCGGTCGAGACGACTTGGCCGGCGTAGTACGCGGTGTCCAAGCCGACGAGGTCACTGAGCGTGATTGGGCCCATCGGCATCCCGAATTTGGTCGCGGCCTTGTCGATGTCATCCATCGACGCCCCTTCTTGCAGCAGCAATACCGCTTCGTTCATGTACGGCAGAAGCACGCGGTTGACGAGGAAGCCAGGGCAATCTTGCATCACGATCGGTGTCTTACCGATCCGCTTGGCAAGGGCCACAATCGTCGCGACGGTGTCGTCGTCGGTCTTCGCTCCGCGAATGACTTCGACCAGTTCCATGCGATCGACTGGATAAAAGAAGTGCATGCCGACAAACCGTTCGGGATGCGGTGCGGCTTCGGCCATGCGCGTGATCGAGATCGTCGAAGTGTTGCTGCACAAGATCGCGTCGTCGCGGAGCAACGACTTCAGTTCCCCGTACGCCTGTTTTTTAAGAGTCTCATTCTCGGTGATCGCCTCGACGACGACATCGGCGTCCGAAAAGACCGCTCGCGAAGTCGAGGTACTCAACCGCGTGAGCATCTCCTGCATGTCCTGCGGCGTCGCTCGGCCGATCTTGATGCGGCCTTCGACCACTTGGCACGCGCGCTTCAGGCCGTCGGCCAGCCGATCTTGTCCGACATCAACCATCACCGCTGGCACGCCGCGCCGTGCGTGAGCAGTCGCGATGCCGGCTCCCATCAGGCCGCTGCCGAGCACTCCGACGCTCTTCACGTCGCAAGTCTTTGCAGTCGCGGGCAGAAATCCCGGATCGCGGCCGAGTGCGTTGTTCATGAAGAAGACGGAAATCAGATTCGACGAGATCGGCGTGCCGGTCACTTCGAGCGCAACCTCCTGCTCGATCTTCAATCCCTCGTCGAGCGGTCGGTTGATCCCCAACTTGATCGCCTTCAGCGCCGCGAGCGGGGCCGGATACTGCCCCTTCGTTTTGCCTTTGATCGCTCCCTCGGCACACGCGAACGCAAACATCAATTCGGTCTCGCTGAGTCCGAGTGGCTGCGAACGGCGTTGCCGATCGGTCTTCCATTCGCCGATCGATTGCACGCGCTCGATCAACGTCGTGCCAACTTCGATCAGCTTGTCGGCCGGGACCGCGTCGAAGCACAACCCGATCTGCACCGCCTTCGTAGCCGGGACAGCCTCGCCGCCGCAGATGATTTCGATCGCGTGCTGCACGCCGACCAGCCGAGTCATCCGCTGCGTCCCGCCCCAGCCGGGGATCAGGCCGATTTTCGTTTCCGGCAGAGCGATCTTGGTCGCCGGGTTCGTCGAGGCGATGCGATAGTCCATCGACAGGATCAGCTCGGTGCCGCCCCCCATTGAGTTGCCATCGACCAACGCGACGACCGGAAACGGTAACTGGCTGACGCGGCTGAACAGCGCGTGTCCGCTGACGATGGCGTGTTGACATTGCTCGCGGCTCGCGTCGATCAACGCGGCGAGTTCGTTCAAGTCCGCTCCAGCGATGAACTGCCCCGGCTTGCCGCTGCGGAACAGCAAGCCCTTGAGGTCGTTGCGTTTCTCCAATTGCTCAACCTGCGACGCCAACTCGGCCAGCACCGCTTGCGAGAGCGTGTTGACCTTCTTGTCGGGCACGTCGAACGTCAACAGACCGATTGAACCGGACGGGGCGGACAATTCTTCAAAGCGGAAGAAGCCCATCGTGAATCCTTTCCCGAAGCGAAGACAGAAGTCGAATTGTTCGTGGCGGGGTTGTAGCAAACCCGTTGAATGTGAGGGAGCGGATGATTGCCCTCGCATGGCGACGAAGTCAGACCGGCGAGCGGCAGGGCGTCAGCCCTCCGAGCGAATGCCGATCACATCACTCGGAGGGCTGACGCCCTTCCGCTCGCCGAATCTCTCTTCACGCGCCGTGTGGTGTATAGTCACCTCGTCGCCGTTTGGCCTGCTGATGCAGGCCGTGGTATCAGGAGCTTGCTGATGTCTTCTGACCCTCTGGATGAATCTCGTTCCGACACATCCGCGAGTCCCGACTCAAAAGCCGCGTCGTGGATCTTGTGGTGGTTGCATCCGAAGGTGGCGATCCCGCTGCTGCTGATCTTGGCGCTGATTTCGGCTCCGCTGGTCTATCGCTCGATTCGGCTTGCAAAAGTGCCACCTGCGGACGAGCCGTTCGACACCAAGTCCGTGCTGGAGTTCGTAGTCCCCGACACCGACAACGCCTTCGTCGAGTACCGGGCCGCGAGCGGTTTGCAAGTCAAATACGTTGGCACTCCCGGCGACGCCACAAGAAGCAACGACGAGTATGACAAAGCTCAGTCCGAAGGCTGGGAACACGCCACCGAGCCGGTCCGAAAGTGGCTCGCCGCGAACCGGCCGTTCATGGAACTGTGGCGAAAGGGGACGGAAAAACCGGACGCTCAGTACGTCCGAGCCAGTGAACTGCGTGCGGACACCGCGCTCCTATCAGTTCAGGAGACACGAGAATTCTCACGCCTTGTGCGGCTGGAGGCATCGCGGTTGCTTGTTGAAGGCCAACCCAAAGAAGCGTGGGACTGGCTGCGGGCCAGCTTCCGCATGAGCCGTCAGCTTGGTCGTCATGGTGTGTTCATCGAACGGCTGGTGGGAGTCGCGATTCACTCAGTCACGGCGGAAGGCATGGTGAAGTGGGCCAATGACCCGCAAGTGACCGCCGACCTGCTACGTCGCGCGATGCGGGAACTGCAAGACGAGCAGAAGCGGACGCCTCCGCTCTCCGCGTGCTTGCAGGCGGAATATCTCTTTGTGATGGCGAACTGGAGATCTCTGACGTTTGGCCCGGCGAACACGACACTGAACCGCCTCACCGGTGAATCGGAACTCAACGAACGGGTCTTTCGGCATGTCTTTGCCAACTGGCTCGGTCAAGCCGATCTGCCTCGGAACCAACGCACGAAGACATTACCGGGACTGTTTGTGTTTGAACCGGCACCAGCCAAGGTCAAAACACAACCGTCCGCCAGCGAAGTGAGCGGCTACGTTCACGAGTCGGTCGTGGCAGCGCAGCTCGTCTCGTCTGGTCAGGGAAGCTTCACCGCCACCGATCGCGAGGCCGCGCGAGACATCGTGTTGCTCACGGTGCTGGCTCTGGAACTCTTCGTGCGGGAGCACGGTCATTACCCGGAGAAGCTGGACGAGTTGGTCCCCGACTTTTTGCCGACGGTTCCCGAAGACAATCACGCGCCGCCGAAGACGGCACTTCGATATCGACGAGACGCGGACGGAGCGTTGATCTACAGCGTTGGCGACAACGGTACGGACGACGGCGGGCTGTTCGAAAGGGCTGAGGATATCGGTTACCGAATCGGCAAGCCGCGTGACAGCCAACCAAAGTAGCCCTGTCGCTCCGCGACAGGAAAGCCGAACGGCACTGCCGCGTCCAACATCGGTTGGATATTCATCCGGATTCCAACAAAAAGCTGCGCTCACTGGGGGAGGGCGAGGCTCCCGCCGAGCCGGATCGGTGAGCACGCGTGATTCACGCACCGGCTCGGCGGGAGCCTCGCCCTCCCGAACAATAGCGCAGTTTTCAATTGGAATCCGGATCAGAGGTCACTTGTCCTTCGGCTGTCCTGTCGCGGAGCGACAGGGCTACAGACCATCAAACAGTCGGCTGCCGATGCGGATCAGCGTCGCCCCTTCTTCGATCGCCACCACAAAGTCGCCACTCATACCCATCGAGAGTTCTGTCAGTTTGATGTGCGGTGCCGCTCGCGCTGCGAGTTGGTCTTGCAGTAGGCGCAGTGCTCGGAACACCGGCCGAGCGGCAGCGGGATCGTCAGTGAGAGGGGCCATCGTCATCAAGCCCACGATGTCCACGTTCGCGACGGCTTGCAGGACGTCCCACTGCGAAGTGAGGTCCGCGATCGTCAGGCCGTCCTTCGAGGCTTCGCCGGAGACGTTCACTTCCAAGAGCACTCGCGGACGCAGCGACTGCTCGGCGGAGACTTCCGAGATACGTTCCAACAGCCGCAGACTATCGACCGAGTGAATCAGCACCGTTCGCGGCACAACCGGTTTGACCTTGTTCCGCTGCAAATGGCCGATGAAGTGCCAACGAACGTGGGGCACGTTTTCAACGTGCCCGTCTAAAGCACGTTGAAAACGTGCTCCACGAGCGGACAACTCATCCGCCCGCTCGACGAATTGCTGCGGTCGGCTTTCGGCGAGGTCACGGATGCCCAGCTCGATCAATCGCCGGACCCAAGCCAGCTCGGCGTACTTGGTAACAGCAACCAGCGTGACTTCGCTCGGCAAGCGGCCGGCACGAGCACAGGCGGCTCCAATTTCTGAACGAACACGCTGCAAGTTGTCGGCCAAACGGTCATTCATGGGCCGCATTCTGGAGCGGTCGGCCAGCCGCGACAACGTATTGACCCTTCGGCGACGTCACGAATAGAGTCCGACGCGGTTTCCGGCGGCTTCGTCGGAGCGGAATCTCAATTCTCAGGATGGCGAACTCATGCCACGAATCATCGCGTGCGTCTGTCTGTTGGCGGCGAGTTGGACCGGCTTGGCCAGCTCTCTCGGCCAAGCTCAAGAGAACGAGAAGGATTACGGCTTCAAGTTCGTCGCGCCGAGTCAAACCACCGGCGACGAACGAGCCACCCAATCCAACCTGTGGGTCTTGGAAGTGCAGTTCAAGTCGCTGCGGCAGATTACCGTCGATCTACCCGATCCGAAGACCGGCAAGAATCGCAAAGAGATCGTCCTGTACTTGATGTACCGAGTCGTGAACCGCGGGCTTGGCGAAGTCAAAGAAGAAACCGAAGCACCATCGACGAATACCTTCGATCCGGAAGTCACTCCGCCGCTGTTCATTCCAGAGATCTCGCTGATCACGCAGGACAACAACAGACCGCAAAATATCTACGACGATCGTCTGGTTCCTGCCGCTGAAAAAGCGATCCGGCTCCGGGAAACGACGCATCTGCCGCTAGGTGCCGTGCTGAAGAACTCGGTGAAGATCTCCGGAGCCATTCCAAAAGAAGTGGCTCCCGACATGCCGCCGGAAATGCACTACGGAGTCGCCATGTGGCGCGGTGTGGATCCCGAAGCCGACCGGTTCACGATCATGCTGTCGGGATTCTCGAACGGCTACAAACTGGTGCACGGTCCGGTCACCTACCAAGATCTCGTGGACCGCGTGAAGGCAGGCAAGCTGACGTACTCAGACCAAATCTGGGACAGCAAAACGCCGTGGAAAGCCGCCTCCGAAACGTACAACCTCTTCGACGAAAAGAAACCTGCTCCTGCCGATCCAGACGCCAATATCTGGTTCTACTCGACCACCTACGACCGAGTGATTGAGAACGAAGAGAAACCCATCATCTGGCGCAAAACGTTGATCCAACACTTCTGGCGACCCGGCGACGCACTCAAACCCCAGGAAAAGGAATACCGCGTCGTGGGCGAACCCGAGTGGATTTATCAGCCAGACGACATCCGCGTCCCGGTCGTGCAGCGAGTCACCAGAATCGCCGCCGCGAAGCCCGCCAATAACGCGGCAGAAAAACCTGCGGCCGAAGAGAACAAGTAGGGCGACCGGGCCGGGAATGTCCAAATCCCAAGCATCAATGTCCAAGGAATCCCCAAATCTCAATGTCCAGGTGAGCTGTCACAAATTTGGAGATTTGGACCTTGGGGTTTCCTTGGTCATTGGGTTTTGGAAATTGGGATTTCTCGCCAATGCACCAGAAATTCAATCCGCTGAACCGTGATCTGATCGTCAACATCAACGGACGGCTGATCCACCGCGACCAAGCGGGAGTCAGCCCTTTCGATTCGGTTGTGCAAGGGGGCGACGCCGTCTGGGAAGGCTTGCGGTTGTACTCTGGCCGCATCTTCAAATTGCACGAGCACCTCGCTCGGCTGCGCGGTTCCGCGAAGGCGCTCGCGTTCACTCAGATTCCGGCCGACGACGAGTTGATCGAACAGATTCGTCAGACGCTCGAAGCCAATCAGATGTTCGACGGCGTCCACATCCGGCTGACGCTGACGCGCGGCGTGAAGTACACGTCAGGCATGGACCCGCGACTCAACACGGTCGGACCGACGCTGATCGTGCTCGCCGAACACAAACCGCCGGTTTACGACAAAGCGGGCTTGAAACTCATCACGAGCAGCGTCCGCCGCTTTCCACCCGACTGCCTCGATCCGAAAATTCACCACAACAATTTGATTCAGTCGATCCTCGCGAAACTGGAAGCCAATCACGCCAGGGCCGATGACGCCTTGATGCTCGATACGCGAGGCTTCGTTGCCGAAACCAACGCGACACACGTCTTCCTCGTCGATCACGGCGAGGTCATTACCAGCCGACTGGTGGCCTGCCCAGAAGGGATCACGCGCACCACCGTGATGGGACTTTGCCGCACGCATGGCATCCCGCTTGCCGAACGCGATCTCTCGCTCACCGAGGTCTATCGCGCCGACGAAATGTTCTGCACCGGGACGATGGGCGAACTGGCCGCCGTCATCGACGTCGATGGCCGCACAATCGGCACTGGTCAAATTGGCCCAATGACCGGACGCCTCAGCGAATTGTTTGCCGAGCTGACTCGCACCGAAGGGGTTCGGCTGGTGTCTCCGCCGACCGTCATCGTGTGACTTCGAGTGCGTTTGTGTCGGGATTGTTGCGATTGCTGACGGAGCGATCGTCACGGGACGAAGCGCCGGTGCGACCGATTCACGACTGGTAATCGGCAGGGGGCTTCCAGCCGATTCCGCCGAAGACATCTGAGCCAGACCGCAGTCCTTCGCTGATTCGGACAAACGGACAAGTCGCATGGCGTCCGAATTTGACTTCGGCTCTCCGTGTCGGGCGACACGGGAGATCGTTTTGTTGCGAACCGTTGAGAACAGTCGAGGGTTGTAGAAACGCGATTTTCCGCACGGCCATTGCCAGCGCTTTGATCGGCTAAGTATCGTTTCCCAACTCACGCCATATTCTCGGCGGAATCGCAGCGGGCCCAACTCTTATCCAAGAGGCTGTGATCCAATGTTTTTTACCCCCTGGTTGCGCTCATTTTCTCGCCGAATCCGCTTCTCAAAACGCCGCCTGAAACGACTCAGCCCGCAACAGCATCAGAAGATGCTGCGCGGCCCAATCGTTGTCGGCGCTCACGCCGAAGGGCTTGAGCCGCGCATGGTGCTCACGCCACCGAGCTTCGTTTCGGTGACGCCCAATGGCGGATTGTTTCTCGCCGACGGCACCACTTTGAACGAGATGCCGCGCGAACTGTTGTTCCAGTTCAGCCCCGGTCAAACGCTGGACACCACTAGTTTCGGTGCGATCCAGATTTACGGAGCCGGTCATGACGGCGGCTTCCGATCTGCCTCAACCGTGACCGACTTCGGTTCGGGTGGAGCGGTAGTCCTGCGCGTCGGCACTGCTCGGTTGGGTGTCGCTGAAAACGGCACGACACTGATCGTGAACAAAGCGGATCGCGGACCGAATGGACTACCGACGATCGCCAGCGTTCCCGGCACCATCACGTTGACGTTGAACAGCAACGCGACGACTCCGACCACGGGCAACGGTTTGATGATCTTCCTACAAACCGACGCGACGGCGAAGACGCTGTTGACCGCCGAACTCGTTTTCGGCGCTGGCACGACCAGCTTGGCGGGCATTACCAACGGATCGTCGTTCACATTGACCGGAGCGGATGCCGCGTCCGCACTCTCGAACTTCGGCGCGGGCGCTGGCTTCAACATGCAGTTTCAGGCCAATTCGGCCAATGTGACGGGACTCGCCGGGAATCATCTTTCGCTCCAATTTGTGCGACGCGACTTGGGTGCCGCATCGCGAGCCCCCTTGATCAACGTCGTTGGCAACATCAACTTTCCCCCAGCGAGCAATCCCGTTCTGCTGGATCCCTCCTACAGGATCGAAGTCACGTTGAACATCAACGCGACCAGCCCGACGCGCGCTTCCGATTTGATCACCGCGCTGACGAGCGATACGAAAGCCAACGTTCTGATCATCCCGTCGGTGGCTTTCGGGACGAATACCACCAGTCTTTCCACGATGCCGGACGGCACGTTGTTGCAACTCTCTGGTGCCGATCAGTTGCTGACTCCCGGCTATCGCGATTTGCAATCTGGCAGTTCGCGCAACGTGATCTATCGCTTCGCGGAATCACTCAACAACGATCAATACCGCATTCAAGTGGTCGGAGCCGGAGCCAATCCGTTGACCAACGGTGGCGGCGAATTCGTCAACAATGGCGCGGACACGCGCTTGACCTTCACGTTGGATTTGGGAGCCCAAGTCACTTCGGTCGTCCCGCAGCCGGTCGTGCGCGACCAATTGCTGACGGTCGTGAATGCCGCCAATGTCAGGGATGGCGACACGCTATTGGTCGATCCCGGTACGCTCTCGACGCTCCTCACACCGAACCTGTTCGCGTTCGAATTGAACAATGCATCGGTCGAAGCGCCCGGAACAGTCCGAGCAGGAAACACGCCTGTTGATTACCTCTCCACCGACACGGCCGCGCAGATCGCGACGAAGATTCGTGACGCGATCAATTCGCAGACCGCCGCAATGCGCGGAGTCACCGCGATTTCGGCCAGCAACGTCGTGACGGTACGCGGCAACGCATTCGACGCACGTTTGACTTTGTCGCAAACTTTGGCCACCGCGATGTCCGTAACGGCAGGCGGGATCTCTCAGCGCGGGAACTTGGTCAACGTCTATTTCAATCAGGACGAGCTGACGAATTCGCAGGCCACCGATCCGCGCTACTATCAGTTGGTGGACACAAAAGGGACTTCGAGTCCGACGGACGACACCGTCCGCATTCCAACGTCTGTCGTTTACGACAACGTCCACAACACTGCGGTGCTTGATTTCGGCGCGAACTTCCCGACGGCGACCTACAAGCTGCAACTCGGCACATCGCAAGAAGTGGACTCGACACTCGCGACAGCGGTCCGCTTGGGGAATCTGTTCTCCAATCCCATTGCGGGCGGGCATTCCTTCGCCACAACGGCGTTTCTCGGTGACAACGGTGCGGGCGCAAACGACGTCGATTTGTATCGCTTCGAGTTATCTGCCCCGGATGTCTTGATGGTGGCCGTGACGCCAAATTCTGGCACGGACACATTGCTAAAGCTCTTTGACAGCAACGGAGCCTTGATTGCCACGACCAACTTGAATCAAGGACCGGGCCTAGTCGACTCGCTGAGTTCGACTGGCGCTTTGCCGGCTGGGACTTACTACCTGGGAGTCTCCAGTGTCGGAAACACTTATGCCTTTAACCCAGCCAGTCCCGCGGCTGGAGGAACCACAACCGGTTCCTATCGGATCAACTTCGATGTCCTGAATGCCGCGGTGGGCAGCGACAACAACAGCGCGTACTCGACGGCCACGAACATCGGGACGTTGGATGCAGCGGGCACGAGTATCTCGTCGGTCATCAGCAACGCCAGTGCGATCGCGGTCCCTTCGCCTCCGGGTACGGATGACGAACCGGGACACCGGACCCTTCCCGTGGAATCTCACGGACAAGGGAACCTCGGTAATCCGGCCGTTCCCGGCGGGATCCCGGTCATCCCGTATTTCTTCCCAAGAATTTACGGCTCCGTGCTGGGCCAGCCGGTCAGCAATCAGATTTCCGAAGTTCAGAAGGATCTCACGCGATTCATTTTCGAGACCTTCAGCCGGTACACCGGTTCGCAATACGTCGAGACGGCCAATTCGGGACTGTCGATCGCGAGCGGTGATATTCGCGCCGCTGATCCGACCCTGCCCGTCAACGCGGTGGCCGGCATCTCGTCGATCATCATCAACGCCATCCAGAACGGAAACGACAACAGCTACGACGGCGGATGGATGGGAGTCGCCTTCCACGAAATCGGCCACGCCATCGGATTGGGTCACACGTCGGACTTGCGCTCGTTCATGGACGGCAACGGCGGCGGACCAGACCCGGAGACTCCCTCCGGCGATCATGACATCACCCATCTGCTGCACAGCTACCCGAAACATTCAACGGATATTGATCTCTACCGATTCGATGTCACCACGGCGGGACATTTCACGGCTGAGATTACCGCCAGACGGACGACGATCACTCCCAACAGCAGCCCGTTGGACGCCGCGTTGACGTTGTTCCGAGATCCGTTCGCGACCGCCACATCGGACTTCGGAACCAGCGGCGCGACACAGTTGACGTTCACGGCGGCCAACGCCGGCGTATTCGGCAACGACATTCGATTGGTGATCGTGACGGACGATTTTGTCGGCCCGTACGGAGCGAACAACGCGGCGGTCTCCGTCAGCGGGCACACCATCACGGTGAAGCTCAACCCGAACGTCGGCAATCACACCACGGCGTCGCAGTTGGTGGCGGCACTGACGGCGAGCACTCCGGCGAGCTTGCTGGTGTCCGCCTCCTTCACGGGCGCGAACGGAGATTTGACCGGCATCACCGCGGCGAACTCCACGATCGCGCTGGGTGGCGGCAACCGCGAAGTGATCACGAAAAACGACGACTACTACGGATTCGATCCGTTCGTCGGCATCGATTTGCAGCCGGGAACGTACTACATCGGCGTCACCGCGAAGGGAAACACCACCTACGATCCGACGGTGGCTGATACCGGTTTCGGCGGGCAGTCGGACGGGGCGTACAATCTGCAATTGAACCTCACGACGGCTCCCGCCTCGTCGCTCATCGACATCGACAACGCAACGGCGACGTTGTTTGACGGCGATTCGGACAAGGTCGCCGGTGGCTCGTTCAACTTCTGGTTCGAGGCGGGCAACACGATTTATGTGGACAAGTCCACGACGACTCCGGTCGGTCAGCAAGACGGAACCGCCACGAAGCCGTTCAGCACCCTCTTGGCGGGTTCGGCCAAAGCGGCTTCGCGAATCGTGATTCCCACCGCAGGACCGTCGGCGATCGCCGACGGCGAGTACTTCACGATCAATGATGGATCGAACCTGCCCAAAGTGTTCGAGTTCGACAAAAACGGCGTGACGGTCAGCCCCACGGTGGTTCAGATTAACATTTCGGCTGCGGTGACACTGGCCGATGTCGTGAGCGCTGTGACCAATGCCATCAGCGCTCAGTTCGATCCGACATTCAATGTTTCCGTCGCTGCCAGCAGCTCTGTCAACGGCACGATCGACTTGGCGATCCCCTTAAACACCGATGGCACGTTGAGCGGCGGTTTAGATGTCCAAGGCTCGAATGCGTTGCTCAAGACCCCCAACATTCTGCGGATCGTCGGCAACGGTGGAACCGATCGCGACATCCTGACCGCGAGCGATGCGTCGCCGTATGTGCTGGGTGTCAACAATGTCGGCGCAACACTCGCAGACGGTCGGAATCTTGACGTCCCGCAAGGGACCACCGTGATGATCGACGCGGGTGCGGTGCTCAAGCTGCAATCGGCGAGCATCGACGTCGGCACCGCCAGTTTTGGTGTCAATCGGCAAAACGGAGCCGTGCAGGTTTTGGGTACGTCGGAGAAAAAGGTTTACCTCACCTCATTCCGCAACGACGCTCTGGGCGGCAACAGCGACGGTGCCTCCGCCGGCCCGGTTCCGGGACATTGGGAAGGGATTGTCTACCGCCACGATTCGGACATGAACTTGGCCGGAACACCGGGATTGGGCAGCGAGGTCTACCTGAACTCGGTCTACCAAGCGGACCTGAGCTACGGCGGCGGACAGGACATCAATCTCAATGTTTATGACCCGATCGACATTCGCAGTCAGCGACCGACGATCGCGTTCACCACGATTACGCGCAGCGCGGCGCATGCCATCGCAGCCACGCCCGACAGCTTCGATGATTCGAACGGCCGCATCGGCCCGGACATTCACGGCAACCTGTTCGCCAACAACAACGTCAACGGTTTGTTCGTGCGGATCAGCACCGAACTGAATCAGCCGTTGGAGGAACTGACCGTCAACGCGCGGCTCAAATCGACCGACGTGACCTATGTGCTGACCGAAAACTTGCAGATCGCGGGCAACGCCGGTGGCCTCATTCGCACGAACAACATTCAACAGTTGACGCTGCTCGGGCAACCGACTGGCGGGCAGATTCTGGTCAACGGCTTACCTGTTCCGTTCGACGCGACGGCCGACGCCATCCGGATCGTGTTGGAGCCGCTGTACGGCGGTCCGGGCAACGTCAAGGTCACTGGCGGGCCGTTAAACCAATCGAACGTCATTATCGAAGCCGTCGTCAACGCCGGCAGTGCGGCCCGCGCGCAGCTTTCGATCACGGCACACCCGACGGACCCAATGGTGGGTGGTGCGATCGTCGCCACGATGTTGCAAACCGGCGGCAACCTCTTCGCTCGTCCCGGTGGACGCTTGCAGTTCGACCCAGGTGTGGTCGTGAAACTGGGGAACGCGCGGATCGAAGCGGAACGTGGCTCGGCAAACTTGATCGCGGAAGGGACCGAGGGCAACCCGGTGATCTTCACGTCGGTCAAAGACGACCGTTACAGCGGCGCGAGCGGTTCGTTCGACTTGCAGACGGACGGCTTCAACACGGTCGTGACCAACACGGCGGCGGCGGCGGATTGGGGCGGCTTGATGTTCGGCTTGAACAGCCGCTTGAGCCTCGACCAGGCCTACATTGCCTACTCCGGCGGACAGACTCCGGTCGAAGGCGGTTCGGGCAGCTTCAATGCCGTCGAATTGCATGAAGCCACCGGCCGCATCGCCAACTCGATTTTTGAATTCAATGCGAACGGAGCCAGCAACGGCGGTCCTGGCGGAACGCGCAGCAACCGTGAATCGAACGCCTCCGCGGTGATCTTTGTCCGCGGAGCGCAGCCCGTGATCGTCAACAACGTCTTCCAAAACAACTCCGGCTCGGTCATCAGCATCGATGCCAACGCCTTGAAGGCCGTGAACATTGTGGATCAGGGCCGAGCCACCGGCAGCAACGACGCCTACACGCAGTTCACCGAAAACCAAGGTCCGTTGGTACGGCTCAACCGCATGGAGAATACGAACCTCGCTCTGGGCGCAATCCTGGGCATGTCGGTTCGCCCGTTGGCGCTCGCCACGCAGACGGTTTGGGACGACACCGACATCGTGCATGTCCTGCAAGGGAGAATCACCGCCGACAAGTTCCACACGGCTGGCGGAATTCGCCTGCAGAGTGCTCCGGACGCGAGCTTGGTCGTCAAGCTGCTCGGTGCCACGGCCGGATTTGCGATCGGCAGTTCCAGTACGGACCTGCAAGAAGTCGCGGATCGTGTCGGTGGAGCGATGCAGGTGGTCGGCACGCCGGGCTTCCCGGTCATCATGACCTCGCTGCTCGACGACTCCGTCGGGGCCAGTCTCAATCCGGCAGGCTTCCCGGTGGGTGATACCAACGGCGATGGCAACGCGACCGCGCCGGCCGCCGGAAACTGGAATGAGATCCGGTTCGACAAGTACGCGAATGACCGCAACGTCGTCGTCGTCAATGAACTCGAAAAGGCATTCACGGCGGGAACCGATATCAACAGCACGCCGTCGTTGGCGCAGCTCCTGGGAGACCTGGGGCCGAACGACAAGAGCGCGAACGAAAATCGCCGCGCGGGATACGAAATCCACGGCACCATTTCGGAAGACGCTCCCAACGATGTGGACGTCTACAAATTCACGGCCGATGCCGGCACGGAAGTCTGGTTCGACATCGACCGAGTCAATCCCGCGCTGGACACGATCATCGAATTGGTCAATGCCGCGGGCAATGTCTTAGCTCGTTCGCAGGACAACGCCACATTGACACCGTTCACGGTCACGCCACGAAATTTGGAGAAGTCCGCGGAACTGGGCAAGGACTACTACGCCACGACCATTCGCGACGGCGGCATGCGACTCAATCTGCCGACGGGCGGCACCTACTTCATCCGCGTCCGCAGCAACCCCGGAGCCGGCAACCTGACCGATCTGAAGGGTGGTCTGACCAGCGGTCAGTACCAATTGCAGATCCGCCTGCGGCAGCGTGACGAGCAGCCCGGCGTGGCGGTCAAGTTCGCCGACATTCGCTACGCGACCAATGGCATCCATGTGAGCGGCCTGCCGTATCACAGCCCATTGGCCAGCGAAGGCTCGGAGACGACGGCCGACAATCAGGGAATCGGTGGAGCACAACGCCTCGGCAACCTGCTGGCGTCCGACCGCGGCAACGTGAGCATCGGCGGGCGGTTGGCGAATGCGGCCGACCTGGACTACTACCGGTTTGAATTGAACTACACGAACATCCAAGCCATTGGCGGCGTGAATGACGGCGGCAAGAACTGGCCGGTGACGATTGACCTCGATTGGGCCGACGGTTTCGCGCGGCCGGATACCACGATCGCGTTGTTTGACGCGCAGGGGACGTTGCTCTTTGTGGGCCGTGAATCCAACGTGTTTGACGATCAGGCGGCAGCCGGCCAAGGGAACGACTCGGATGATCTGACTCGTGGTAGTGCCGGCACGTTCGACGGCTTCATTGGTTCCATCGAGCTGCCCGCCACGGCGGCGACCTACTACCTGGCGGTAGCCAACAACCAGCAATCGCCGCAGGCGTTGAATGCCATTTTGTTCGGCGGCGCAGCGAACACCAACACCGCCGTGCGATTGGAGCCGGTCAACTCGATCAATCGCGTGATCGAAGACCATATCGGCTTCGTGGGCTACGATTCCAACGGGACTCCGATCAATCCGCACGGAGCGATGGATGCGACCAATTCCGTTCCCAACCCCGCGCTGGGACTGTTGAACATCCAGGACGAATTCTCGCTGGCGACGCACATCGTGCCGATGACCTTCCAGGACTTGGTCCTGTTCACGCACACGGCGAATGTGCTGACCACCACCGATCCGCTCAACGGAAATCGAGCCACGCGGATCAGCGAAGATCTGGGCTTGGCGGGCCCGCCGACCAACTTCCTGCAAGATACCGTGATGCGTTCCGACGGAATCATGTACGGCTACCAGCGGATCGACACGAATAACAGCACGGCCGGCCGGCTGGTGACGATTGATCCCGGTGCCCCCATCGGCACCAGCGTGTTCACGACGGTGGGCACCGACAATGTTCCTTCGGGAACGCCAGCCGTCGGTTCGGGAGTGGTGCCACTCGCCCTGAACTATCGAATTTTTGAGCAAACCACGAACACCGACGATGTCGATGCGCTCACGTTCCAGCGAACCGGGTTCGGCAATGTTGTCGCTGGCCAGCCCGATTATTCACTGTTTTACTCGGTGCGTGAGAACGGCTTATCGGCCACCATTCCCGTACTTCCCGCGACCACCGGTGCGTTCACTTGGAACTCCAAGCTGTATCGCGCGAATCCCGCCAACGGCAGCGCCGAGATCGTGGCCAACACGCCCTTTGGAATTCTCGGCGATATCCAATTAGCCGGAACGAGGCCCGCATCGGGCTCTGGAAGCTTCTTCGACGGGTCAAGCCCCCCCCAGGTCGGCATTCTGAGCTTCCAGACACGGGCGCAGGGAACCCAGGGCAACGGCGTGCGATTGGTCACGACGGCGGTCAACGGCACCGCGAATTTCGCGCAAGTCACTGGGGCCGCCAACGGTGTCGTGACGGTCGAGTACAACTTTGACTTCAACGCTCCCGCCGCAGTGACCACCATCGCCACCGTCGCCGCTGCCATCAACGCACATGCAGGCGCGCAGCGGATCATGACGGCCGTCGTCAGCTCCGGAACCCCCGGTGCCTTCATGGGCGCTGGTATCACCGCGATCGGCGGCGTCGATGACCCGTCCGGCCTTCGTATTCATGGCAACGTCACCGGCCTGGCGTTCGATCAAGCGGCGGGCGGCACGCTGTATGGCGTCACCAGTGGCGAAGGGACGCCGGGACGCGGCAGCCAGTTGCTCCAGATCAACTCCGCCACGGGAGTGGCCACGATCGTCCGCGACTTCTCGCCCGATGCGATCGGCACGACCGGTGGCGGTGCCGGACTGAGCACCAATGGCTTCCAAGGGCTGGCTCTGGGACCGCAGAACGTCGCGGGACAAATCGGTAGCCTGGCGAGCCCCATCACGGCAGCCGCCACGACGATCACGATGAATCTCGTGACCAACGTCAACTTGCCGGCGGCCCCGTTCGACATGTTGATCGAGCAGGAATTGATCACGGTCACGGCCGTTTCCGGCAATGTCTTCACGGTGACTCGCGGAGTCGGTCAGTTGGCCCATGCGGCCAGCACCGCGGCCGGCATTCCCGGTTTGTACGCTCGCACGTTGTTCGCCGTCACCGATGATGGCCGGCTGGTGGCGATGGACCCCAACCGCGGCGGCACCGGTGTGATCGCCTTCGACAGCGGCAGCGAAGTCCAAACCATCAGCGAGTACACCGCCCAGACGAGACTGACCGCTCCCGCAACGGCGGCCGATCTGACGTTGACCGTCGCCAGCGCAGCCGTTTACGCGGGCAGGACCACACCGTTCCTGATTCAGGTCGGCGTCGAGCAGATGCAGGTCACGGCCGTGAATGTCGGCCCCAACACGTTGACCGTGACGCGCGGAGCCAACGGCACGACGGCGGCGGCACACATCGCGACGGATTCGGTCGCCATCGTGTCGCTCGGTGCGACTTCGCTGCAAGCCGACTTTGGAACGACATTATTTGTTCCGAGTACCACCAGTTTCCCAGCAGCTCCCTTCACGATCCGGGTGGGGATCGAGGATATGACCGTCACCGCCAAGACGGCCAACTCTTTCACCGTTGTTCGGGGAATGAACGGGACGACCCAGGTGACTCATGCTTTCGGAGATGCTGTTGTCCAACGGACATCCTCGCCGACATTTCTGTCGGCGGTGGTCGGACAATCCACGCTGACCGTGGCCCCGACGGCAGCCTCCGTCGTCTTGAACGTGGCGAGTACCGCGAGTTTCCCAGCCGCTCCCTTCACGATTCGTGTCGGATCCGAGGACATGACCGTCACCAGCATCGGCGGGGCGACGACACTCAATGTGACTCGAGGAGTCAATGGAACGCCAGCGACGGCCCATGCGGTTGGCGCTGCGGTGCTCCAGAAGTCGATGACGGTCTTCAGTACCAGCATGTTGCCGACCGCGACGCCGTACACCATTCAAGTCGGTGCGGAGCAAATGACCGTCACCAGCATCGTCAATGCGACGACGCTCAATGTGACTCGTGGCATCAACGGCACCATCGCCGCCGCGCATGTGCGAGGCGACGGCATCTTCCTGCCAAATTCACACTTCACGCTGGCGTACGACAACGGAACCAGCGTCCAAACAACCGCGCCGCTGGCCTACAACGCGCCAGACACCAGCAGCCTCGATGAACGGCAGACCGTCGATGTCTACTCCTATGCCGACACCGGCATCCCGACCTACACGCTGAGCTTCGTCAACAACTTTGCGCGCACCACCTCGCTGGCGGGAGCGGTGGATTTGACGGCAGCCGCAGTGAGCTTCACCACGCAGGACACGACGGAAGCCAACCGCTTCCCGGCTGCGAACTTCCTCGTGCGGATCGACAACGAAGACATCTTCGTGACCACCCGCACCGGGACGACCTTCAGCGGTCTGCTCCGTGGGCAACATGGAACGACACCGGCACCGCACTTCGCCATCAATACCCCCGGCACCACGAACCCGCCGGCGACCGTCTTCCAATTGTTGACCACAAACATCAACGGCGCGATTCCGGCTCTGGTCTCGACGACGTTGTCGGCCAATGCCCAGGGATTGGGAATCGGCAACGACTTCCAATCCTTCGCGGAATACAACGCGCAGACGGAGTTGGCCTTCGCGGCGGCGGCGGGCGACACGGTCATCACGGTGACGGATTCCAGCGTCCTGCCGACGGCGGTCCCCTTCCGAATCCAGATCGGCGTCGAGCAGATGCAGGTCACGAGCGTCGGCCCAGGTGCCAATGAGCTGACCGTCGTGCGCGGATCCAACGGCACGACGGCGGTGGTTCACGGGCTCAACGATTCAGTGGCTCTGGTCGATTTGGGCGCGACGACGATGAATGACGCCGGCGGCATCGACGACTTGGTGACATCGTTTGTCGTCACCAGCACCGCATCGTTCCCAGCGGCTCCGTTCACGATCCAGGTTGAAGCCGAGCAGATGACGGTCTTTAGTGTGACGGGCGGCGGGACCACCCTCAACGTGGTACGTGGAGTCAACGGCACAACGGCTGTCCTGCATGCCAATGGCGTGGACGTCGATCAAGTCACGGGTGCCCCGACGCTGCTGCTCAATCCAGCGACCGCCGGCGCTGCAACCGTGACGGTTGTGGATGCCAGCAAGTTGCCCTCGGCCGCGCCGTTCACAATTCAAATCGGCTCCGAACGGATGGACGTCACGAGCATTGCCGGCAACGTCCTGACGGTGACTCGCGGTTTGTACGGTACGACCCCAGTGCCTGGAGTCGGCGTTCCCCATGTCGCTGGCGAGGGGATCCTGCTGCCCGACAGCAACTTCACGCTGTCGATCTCGGGCTTGGGAAGCGTCCAGACGACCAACCCGATCTTCTACAACGCTCCGGCTCAACTCAGCCGGGACGAGCGTCAGACGTTGGACATCCTGTCCTACTCTGACACGGTCACGCCGATCTACACGCTGAACTTCGTCAACAACTTCTTTGACACGACCGCGCTGGCGGGTGCTGCGGATTTGACCGCCGGGGCGACCTCGTTCACCGTGCAGGACGGTTCGAGCTTCCGGGCAGCGACCGTCGCGAATCCGATGATCGTGCGGATCGACAACGAATTGATGTTGGTCCAGGGACATCTCGCTGGCTCAAACAGCTTCACCAACGTGGCGCGCGGCATCGGCGGGACGACGGCGACGACCCACTTTGCCATGAACACCGTCGGTGCGACCAACCCACCAGCAACGGTTTACGAAGTCCTGACGACGACGGTCTCGTTGGCCATCAGCAACCCCACGACGACGACGCTGGATGCCGTGACTGGTAATGTCGATCTCAGCGCTTCCGTTCTGAATGTGACCAATACGGCCGGATTCAACGTCAACGACATCATCCGCATCGATCACGAAGAGATGGAGGTCACGGGAGTCGGGGCGGGAGCCCCGGGAACACTCACCGTGCTTCGCCAGCGCAACGGAACCTTGCTCGCCGCTCACACGGCGACGTCCGTTATCACCAACCTGACGGCGACGATCAACGTCGTCGAAAATCGCTCGTTCCCGGCCGGCGGCACCATCCGCATCGACAACGAAGACCTGGTCGTCACCGGAACGGTGGGGACCACGCAATTCACGGTTCGCCGCGGAGCCAACGGCACGGATCCCATCCAGCACGACGCGAACTCGGTCGTCTATCGCGTGCTGACCACAGCGTCCCTCAACTTCAACGACACGGCTGCGATCGTCGATACGCGATTGACCAACGCCCTGGCAACAACTTTTGGCGCGGGGGCGACGGACATCATCACCTTCGGCCAAACCACGCTCAATGTGTCCATCAACGCGACCGTCACCTCATTCACGGTCGCCAGTGCGGCCAACTTCCCGACCACTCCCTTCACCATTCGAATCGACACCGAAGATATGACGGTCACGAACGTGACCGGCAATACCTTCACTGTGATTCGCGAGGTCAATGGCACGACGGCGGCCGCTCACCTCTTCGGCAGAACGGTGACTGAAATCAACCGACGGACGGGTTTGACACCAGGTGGTGCCGTGGGCACGATCGCCACACCGGTCAACATCCTCTTCACTGGCGTGTTGGGTCAGCGCGACTTCGTGAACGTGACCTCGGATAACTCCAAGCTGGTCGGTGACGAGATTGTGCAGATCCCGAACATTTCGGCGGGAACTTACACGCTGACGATGAACCATCCGATTTTGGGTGTTCCGGTCGTGATCGGCGTGTTCAACTTCAACGACACGGCCGCAACCTTGCAGACGGCGTTCGACACGGTCTTGGGGTCCGGCAATGCCGTGGTGAGCGGCGGCGTGCTGCCGGGAACTCCGCTGAGCGTGCAGTTCATCGGCTCGCTGCAAGACACCGATCTGCCTCTCAACGTCTTGCAAATTGACGATGCCGTCGGAATGGCGAACTTCGAGCGCCAGACGTTGCAGATCACCGGCACTGGAACGTTCACTCTGCAATACGGAGCGGGCGCAGGGAGCGTGACCGCTCCGATTGCGTCGAACGCCAATGCAGCCACGATCCAGGCAGCGCTCCTGACGTTGACCACACTGACAGCCGGCGGCGGCAGCGTGGTGGTCACCAACACGATTGGCTCGCTTTCGGGATCGACCTTCTTCATCGACTTCCGTGGAGCACCGTTCACGGACGCCAATGCGACGACCTTGGTCGCGAACAACTCCGGCATGGTTGGCGGCGGAGCGGCGATCGACTTGACGCAGTCGTTCGACGGCGGTGCGGCCTCGTTCTTCGGTGTCGAGTCCCGCAAAGGCTTCGATCCGGGCGCGGTCGTCACCACAATCCAGGACGGCATCCTGAGCGTCTATGACACGTTGGAGTTGTTGTCGAACGTCGCGGCGACCGATGTGGTCGTTTCGAGCGCCGGCAACTTGCCTGGGGCAACGGCTCAGATCAACTTCGCCGGCGTCTATGCGGGGATCGATGTTCCCGCGCTGCTGGTCAACAACTTTGGGTTGATCCCCGGAACTCTGGCCAGCGCGACCACCTCGATCGACGTGGCCGACACGAGTTTGTTCCCTGCGGGCAACTTCCTGATTCGCATCGACCGCGAAGAGATGACCGTGACCGTGCTCGACGCAACGCACCTGACAATCATCGCTCGCGGACTGAATGGCACCACGGTCGATTCACACGGTGTTGGCGCGACGATCACCGTGCTCGACACAACGATCACCGTCGATGACACACGCACGTTCGCGGGCCAATCCACGCTCAGTAATGTGGGTGGGATCACTGCCGGAGCCGGCTCGTTGACCGTTGCCAGCAGCGCCAGCTTCCCATCCACCGGACCTTTCACGATTCAGGTCGGTGCCGAGGAGATGACCGTCACGTCCGTGGCGGGTAACACGCTCTTCGTCACACGCGGAGTCAACGGAACGATCGCGGCGCCTCACTCGTTAGGCGATGCGGTGAGTCAGATCATCATCATCCGCGTTGACAATGAAGACATGCGGGTGTCGAGCACGCCGGATCAATTCACGTTCAATGTTCGCCGTGGCGTGAACGGTACCACACCGGTCGCGCACCTCGACAACACCATCGTGTTGCGAGTACTGACCACGGCGGCTCTGAACTACAATGACACCGCCGCCAACGTGGATACCGCGCTGACGACCGCTTTGGCCGCGCTGGGTGTGAACGCGGCCGACATCGTGACGGCGGGCGGACCCACGGGCGTCGCCCCGGGAACGTTCTTCGACGGAGAATTCGGAGCACCACCCACAACACCGATCAGCGTGACGTTCGGGAACAATCTGCGCCGACGCGATTTCATCGCCTTGACCGCAGATACCTCCAAACTGGACGGCGACGAAGTCCAGCAGATCGCCAACATCTTCGGCGGACAGTTCGATCTGACCTGCGGTGGAGTGACCATTGGAACGGGACTTGATCCGCTGACGCTGACCGTGGGCCAGTTGCAGAACCTGTTCGATACGGCGTTGGGGCAGGGCAATGTCGTCGTGACGGCTGCGGTCAATATTCCGCTCGCCAATCTCCAGTTCGGCCAGCCGAACCCGCTGCCGTTCTCGGTGCGATTCACCGGTGCGTTCCAGGATCGCGACATCGCCAACAATCAATTGGTCGTGACCAGCAACGCGCTCGTCCCGATGCAGAACTTCGAGCGTCAAGTGCTGACAATTTCCGGCTCGGTGGATGGTACTACCAGCCGGTTCCGGCTCTCGTTCAATGGCAGCCAGACTGCCGCGATCGGGATCCCCACGAACGCCTCAGTGGCCACAATTCAGGCGAATCTGAATTCCTTGGCCAACCTCATCTTGGGCAGCAACGGAAGTGTCGTGGTGACGGAGGTCAACGGTGCCTTGACTGGCTCGCCGCCGAACCCGCTGGCGCGAACGCTGCTGATCGACTTCCGCGGAACACCGTTTAACGAATCCTTGGTGGGAGGAATCCTCGTCGATGCCCCGCTGATCGGGGTCACGATCACCTCCGGCAGCTACACAGCCACTGTTTCGTCGGTGTTTAACGGAGACACCATCACATTCAACGGCACCGAAACCCGCCAGGGTTTTCTCCCGGTGTCGAACGTGCTGACGACACAGAACGGAAGCCTCAGCGTGCAGGATGCGCTGCTCGATTTGTCCAACATCAACTTCGGCGAAGTGATCGTGTCGAGCACGACCGGTTTGCCGGGCGGGTCATCTCAGGTCTCGTTCAATGCCGCCCTGGGCAATGTGAATCCGATGCTGATCAACAACTTCGGCCTGTTTCCCAGTACGCTGGGGAACGTCGCCACGACATCGTCCATCAACGACCGGCTGGCGGATGCCTCGATCGTCACCAATGCAGCGGGCTTGTCTCAGTCACTCGGTTTGGCGTTTTCGCCGTTGGACATCAATCTCTGGCATCCCACGATGTTCCGCACGGCGGACGTCGGCCACGGTATTTTGCCGGCTCCGGACAACACCCGCACTCCGAGCGATGCACCGCACAATCTGTTCTACGGTTTGGACGCTAAAGATCAGTTTGAGAATATCGGCGGTGCGAGCGTTTACTTCGGACTCGAACAGTCCCGCGGTCCGCTGGGACTGGACGTCGGTGATGAAAACTTCAATTACTTCGCGTACCAAGCTCCCCAGAGTCAGTTGGGTGTTCTGAATGACAATTGGCAGGCGGACCTGACCGCCAACCCGAACATCCGCAACAACTACAACCTGCCCGGCGGTGCGTTCGGGCGCATGGTCAGCAACTCGTTCAGCCTGGCTGGCTACGCGGCGGCGGATAAGCCGACGTTCTACTTCAGTTACCTGTTGGACGATGGCTCGCCAGCCAACGGTTCGCTCGCGGAAGACAAATTGATGCGCGACAGCGCGAGAGTGTTCGCGTCAATCGACGGGGGCAACACTTGGATCATGTTGGCGACGAACAACGCGCAATTGACCACGGCGGCGGGCGAGGGCGAGTTAGCAGAATTCCTCGATCACAACACCCCGCTGAATGGCTCGGTGGTTCAGCAGTTGTTCCCGACGCAAGTCTGGCGGCAAGCGCGTGTCGATTTGTCGCAGTTTGCGGGTCAAGCGAACATTCGCTTCCGGTTCGACTTCGCGACGGCCGGCAAAGTGGGCGAATCGATTGACCCCACCGCCAGCGCGTTGCCGGGTGAAGACTTTGGTGCCTTCTCCAACGAGGTCCGCGACAGCTCGAACGTTCGGGACGACGTAGACGATTCGGCCGATCGCGGCCGGAACAACAACAACGAAGGGTTCTACATCGACGATTTGATCGTCGGTTTCTCGGAGCGCGGCGAAATGGTGACGATGCCAGCCGTCGGCGTCGCTGGAACCGCGCGAGGAGTCTCGCAATTCGACGATCTGTACGCGAATCCTCGGACAAACCTGCTCAACTTGGCGGAACCGCCGTCGATCATCACCGGCGGAACGTATCAGTTTGAAATTCGCCGAGGCACCTACTACGCCGCTCCTGCGAGTCCCACCGATCCGGAATACATCATTGGGCAAACGTTCGATACGAACGACCGCATGATCGCCGGTCAGCCGGTGCAACAGGCTCCGTACGTCGAGACGTTCGACGTGGCGGAAGAATTCAACGAGGCGGGCATCAACCACACGTTGTTCCTCGTGGGAGCGTTGAACGACGTTGATCCCAATACCTTTGGCTCGCAACGACCGAACCTGCTCAGCAACGCAGGGACCGGCAATTGGGCGGAATCGACTCTCCGAGCGCAAACCAATCCGCGCAGTTGGAAGTCGGCGGCGATCACCGTCGGACAGTACTCCAGCACACGGCTGGTCAACCTGGCAACGGGCGACGGCCAGGTCAGCTTCGACGTGATGGTCGACGCCGCGCCGAATCCCACGCAGTTCAATCCTCTCACCGCGAATGCGTTCCAGTTCTACATCGACGGCATTCAACAGCCGATCGTCGTCGCGGGCACGACGTTGCCCTTCAACCAACTGCCAGGCACCGGCACGCCCACACCGGGCTTCGCGCAAGTGTCGTTCCCAATCACGGCGGGATCTCACACGTTGGAATGGGTCTATGTGAAAGGCAACTCGGACGTCTTCGTCACGACGGACGCCGCGTACATCGACAACCTGGTCATTCCCAAGCCGGATAATCTGGCCGGACGCGTGGGTGATCACAACGTGCCGCGCGAACAAGGCATGGTCGTGCTGGAAGGCAACTTCGTCCACGACGTCTCGCAGGCGGGCATCATCGTCGAGGCGGGTGCTCGAGATGCGATCAACAACCTACCGTATCCCGGCTCGGTGCGAAATACGCCGGTGACGCTCAATACCGCGCGGCTAGTGACGTCCGCCTTGTTGACGAACAACGTCATCGCCAACTTCGGGACAGTGGGCATCAATTTTGGAGGCGATCCAATCTCGTCCGGCGACGGCACCAATCCGCCGGCAGCCGTACCAATGGGCAAGATCATCAACAACTCGATCTTTGGGAAGAGCGCGGCTTTCAACAGTTTCGTGGACTTCTCCGGTCTCGCTGGTGCCGCCGAAGGACTGTCGATCTCCAATCAATTCGCAGCCGCGAACGGCGTGACCTTCCAGTACGCCGACGGCACCTTCCCACTCTTGGCACAAGTCGGCGTACAAGCCTTTGGCACCGATCCCTCACCGAGGGCGTTTGCCTTCTTCAATTCGGGCATCGCTGCCGATGACTCGCTGAATGCGGGTCAGCCGAACATCGGGCAATTCTTCCTGACCGACAATACTGCCGGCGTTGGCGCGGCGGGGAACAACCCGGATTTGATCATCAGCTATGCAGTGCCAACCGCTTCCGCATCGGCCCAGATCCTGGACATTGATGGCAGCGAGTCCTGGACAATTCAAGCCTTGGATGCCGCAGGTGTCGTGATTGGAACCGTCAACTTGTCGTCAGCGTCCGTGGGTGGCGGAAATGGACGGGCCGCGCCCTGGAGTTTCAATTTTCCGAGTCCAATGATCTTTTCGATCCGCTTGATCGCCAACAATCCCGGCGGTTTGGGATTCGCCAACTTCTTTGCATACGGCGGTACAGGCACTGGAATCCAAGTGACGAACAGTGCTAGTCCCACGATCTTCAATAACATCATTAGCAGCACGGCGACAGCGATTTCGATCGACGCGACCTCGGCGGCTTTGGTCTCGTCGCCCGATGTCACCTTTAATTTGTTCCACAACAACGTCAGCGATGGCACGACGGGAACCAATTCCGTTCTCGCTCCCACGACGGCACCACTGTTCCTGAGCCCGCAGACCAACAACTTCTATTTGGCGGGCAGCCAACCCGGAAATCCCAATCAGGCGATCGACAGCTCACTCGATACGCGCGTCGCCCGTACGCTCTACACGAACGTGACCGGTCCGCTGGGAATTCCGCAGCAGGACATGTTCGCCCCGACCGTCGACATCTACGGTCAGAACCGAATTCCCGACACCAGTCCGGCAGCGGATTTCAACGTCAAGCCGATCGGCGTGGGAGCCAGCGCCGCGAAAGACCGCGGGGCAATCGAACGCGCCGATTTCAGCGGTCCGAACGCCGCGCTCAGCATCGTACCCGACGACAAGACGCAAGTGCCGGATAACGCCGCGAATATCGATCTCGACGCGACGCTGACCAGCTTCTCGGTCGACAACCCGTCGCTGCTGACCAAGTTCATCATCACGCTGACCGATCCAGGCACGTTCCCGAACGTCGGCGTGGGCGTGTTCGACGCCCTGCCGGGACTCGTCAGCGGCAGCGCCTTCACGCTACGGCAAGTCGATGTCTCGAATTACACGCTTCTGCCCCCGGGACGTCTGCTGGTTAAAAACGTCGACTACACCTTCGCCTACAACGCCAACACCAACGAGGCGATCTTCACGTCGCTGACGGTGTTCCCGTCCGAGGCGCGGTACAACATCACGCTGGATCAAACGCAGATTCAGGACACCGCCGGCAACAACCTGCAGCCGAATCAGCAAGACGGCTCGACGCAGTTCAACATCCTGGTGACCAACGGCAGCAACGATCGTCCGGTTGTGACTCTTCCCCTCGCACAACCCACCTTGGCAGAAAACAGTTTCATTGTGCTGGCCGGAGCCAACACGGTTGCGATCACCGACGCGGATGCCTTCCTGAATGACGGAGAGATCGAAGTCCTGATGACGGCCAGCGGCGGTACGTTCACGCTGGGAACGGTTGCGGGTTTGGACTTCACGTTCTCAGACAGCAAAACCGGCGCACCAACTTCTGGCAGCGGCGCCGCCAGTCTGACGGACGCAACTCCCGGTGGAGCCGGTGTCTCGACCATCAGATTCCGAGGAAATCTGTTGGAACTGCAAGCCGCAATGAACAACCTTCGCTTCGTGCCAGCAGTGGACTTGAATGACAACAATGGAACCGGTGCTCCGAACGACGACATCAGCATTGACTTCGCGCTGAATGACCTGGGGAATTACTGGGTCGCCGCGAACGGAAGTGTGGATCCCAAGCCAAACAACATCCTTCTGCCGCATAAACTCCAATTCAGGGTGACGCCCGTCAACAGCACACCGACGGTGACGTCTCCGGCATCACTATCGACCAACGAGGACGCCAATCTGTTCTTCGCCGGCAACGTCTCGGTGGCCGATCCAGACTCGAACGAGTCGCCGAATCCCATGCTGACGGGGATCGTGGAAGTCACGGTCTCGGTGACCAGTGGGACGGGCACGTTCAATCTTGATCCCGCCGACATCGCCGCCTTGTCGTCGTTCTCTGTGGGTGATGGGACCAATGACCAGACCATGACCTTCCGTGGGACTTTGGCGGCCATCAATGCGGCCCTAGACGGCTCATTCTACGACCCGGCACAGGACTACTTCGGATCATCCACCCTGACGGTCACCATCAATGACTTGGGAAATGCTCCGTCCGGAACTCCGAGGTCCTCCGCACCAAAGACCACCGCGATTACTGTGAACCCACAACCGGATCCCGATACTTACTCGGTGAGACAGAACAGTGGTGCCATCAATGCCAACGATCCCGTCGGATTGCTCACGGTGACGACGTCGGATAACGGTGTCCTGGCGAATGACATCGATCCCACCCAAGCGGCCAACTACACCGCCGCAATCTTCGGCGCTGGCCCATCTGATGCTACTGCCGGTGGCTTCACGTTTAATTCCGATGGCACCTTCACCTACACCCATGATCCTTTGAAGACGAACATCACCGACTCATTCCAATACACGGTGACGACCATCGCGCCACCTTCTGTCAGTACACCGATCACGGTGACGATCAACGTGAACCGAGCTCCGGTGTTTGATGTCTTGACCACGGGCCCGTTCAGCATCAACGAGAATTCGCCGAGCACGCCCATCGCGACGATTGTGGGCGATATCGATGCCACGGACCCCGATGCGGGGCAGACGCTGACCTATGCCATCGCGGCCGGCAATACAAACAATGCATTCGTGATCAATTCTTCGACCGGCGTGATCACAGTCAACAATACGGCGGCGCTGAACTTTGAAACGACTCCCTCCTTCGCACTCACGGTCACCGCGACCGACGACGCGCCGATCAACGCGCGAGAAACCACGTCCACGGCCGTGACGATCAACTTGACGGACGTTGCCGAACAATTGATCGTGATCGCGACCGATTTTCCGGCAGGAAGCCCTTCCAACCTGACCTTGGTCAACATCGGTGGGCTATTGCATCTCTACGACTCCAACGGGGTGGTCATCACCAATGACATCGTTCCGCCAATGGCTTTCGCAACAACCACGAGTGTCAGCATCACCGGCCAAAACGGTAACGGTAACGCGCTGACGATTGATTTCGGCGGCAGTGGTGGAACACCCATTCCGGCAGGTGGTGTTGCCTTCGCAGGAGGTAGTGGTGCGGGCAGCGACAGTCTCAAATTGATCAACGGCACGGTCACAAGCGTCATCCATACCTTCACGAATGGTGCCAACGGAATTAATGGTGCCAGCGGCACAGTCAATGTGGATGGAAAGGTCGTCGCCTACTCGCAATTGGAACCGATCGCCGATGACCTCGTCGCGACCGACCGCACGTTTACCTTCAGCAACGTGGCGGACACCATTACGCTCAACGACAGCGGCACGAACGTGGATGGTAAGAGCATCATCTCGACCGCAGGTACCAGCGAGACGGTGATCTTCCAGAACCCAACGGGCACGTTGACCATCAACGCGGATGCCGTCGCCGGTACCGGTGCAGATACCTTGAGGCTGCTGGGGTTGGACCCGTCACTCTCACCGGGGAATGTCACGGTGAACGGTCGAGGAGGCAACGATACGCTCGTCGGCCTGGCGTCCTCGCAGAACATGTTCAACATGAGCGGCCCCCAAGCTGGCTCCATGAACGGTTTCAATTTCACGGGCATCGAGACTCTGCAAGGCGGAAGCGCCAAGGACACGCTGAGCTACTCAGCCTACGGAATCGCGACGGTCGTGACCGTCGATCTGTTCGCCGGCACTGCCACGGATCTCTCCCGAATCAGCAGTATCGAGCACGTCATTGGTGGCGCTGGGGCTGACGTCCTGACCGGCTCATCGGGTGCTGACACGCTGGAAGGCGGAGGCGGGGAAGACTTGCTGACCGGTGGAAGCGGAAGCGATTTGCTCGACGGTGGTGCTGGGAACGACATCCTGGTGGACGGGATCGGCAATGACATTCTCGTCGGCGGTGCCGATGACGATCGCTACAAACTTCCGTTGTTGTTATCGCCCGGTGCGACCCAAGCACTGGACAACAGCGGTCTTGGCAGAGACACGGTGGATTTCACAGGGGCTGCGGCCGGCGTGACCTTCGACATGGATTTGGCGACCGCTCAAACCGTCTTTGGGTTTGGCACGCCCGGTGTCACTGTGACTTTGACCGGAGAATTCTCGGGCTTCGTGGGGACCAGTCATAACGACAGCGTTAGGGCGAAGCTCACCACCTTGGGCCGCACCATCGACGGCGCAGGACAAGCTGCCTTGGGCAGCGACACGTTCACCGCCGTGAGCACTGCTGCGGCTCTCGATTGGACCATCAACGGTCCTGGTGCTGGCACGATCGCAGCCGCTGGACCGTTGACCTTGGCTTTCCTCGGCCTCGAAAACTTGGTGGGGAGTGCGTCTGCGGACACCTTTGGTTTCGCCGCAGGTGGATCGGTCCCCGGAACCATCAATGGCAATGGAACTGGAAACGTCCTGAGCTACGCGTCTTTCGGAACGGCGGCCACCGTCAATTTGCAGACCTCGACGGCCACCGGAATTCTGACGGGGCCGACCGGTACCGTGCCAGGATTCAGCAATCTCCAGAGCTTCGTCGGCAACGACCCGAGTCTGCTGCTGAAGGACACCTTGATCGGGAAGAACAGCACGACAAATTGGTTTATCACGGACACCAATACCGGCAATTTCATAAATGCAGCGACAGCGCCGTCCTTCACCGGCTTTGAAAACCTGACCGGCGGCACCGGCAACGATAGTTTCTTCTTGTCGAACCAAAAGGGAGTTACCGGGACGATCAACGGCGGTGCTCACGTGAGTCCGGGTACTGATACGCTGAATTACTCAGCGTACTTGACGCAAGTGGACGTCGTTGTGGGCGGAGCATCCACCGGTGTCGGAACAGCAGTTCTGGGCATTGAAACGTTTGTCGGCGGTAGCGGGGTGTCGCCGATCAAGGACACGCTGACCGGTCCCACTGCCAACAACACCTGGAATCTCACGTCGGCCACCGGTGGCAATATCGCGAACTCGGCTGGAACGGTCGTGGCCACATACTCTCTCTTTGAGTCGTTCATCGGTGGATCTTCGGACGACACCTTCAAGATTTCGTCGGGAGTGACCATCGGCGGCAAGATCGATGGCAGGTCAGGTAAAGACACGTTGGATCTCTCCGGTCTGGGAGCCACCTTCCCGCGCAATGTCGTGTTGACCGATGACCTCGGCGCAGGCTTCTCCGGAAAAGATGCCGCGATTACCGGCGATTTCTTTGGCATCAACTCGCTGATCGCAACGTCGAAGACGGCCGCGCCTGCAGATACGCTCAATGGAATCGACGGCAAGGATGCCATTTGGGAGATTGATGGCACGAACCGTTACATCAGCAAAGACTCCGGACGAGCGCTCGAGTTTTCGGCCTTCGAGACTTTCAGGGTTGGAGCTTCGTCCAACAACCAGTTCAAAGTCAGCAACGGAACGCAGATCGCGGATCTGGTCGGTGGTGGCGGGAACGATGAGTTCATCTTCAGCGACGGAGCCAAACTGACTGGCAAAGTGGATGGTGGTGTTGGACCAGGAACAGACACACTGAGTTTCGCACCGGCATCAACAGCTCAAATCTTCACTCTGACGGGTCTGGGTGCCGCGCATGGCTTCTCTGGAAAAGTGGAGAATGGCAGCCCATTGACCAAAGTGATCTCAGGGGATTTCACGAACATCGACAGCATTGTCGGCGGCAACGGCGGCGACACACTCATCGGACGCGACGTGGCGGCGACCTGGACGGTGGGGACGAATGGCCTCTACGAAGAGACCGACGTCGATGGCAGAATGTTGCCCTTCGCGAGCATCGAGACTTTGACCGGCGGCAACAAATCCGACCTCTTCGAGATTAGCGGAATTCAAAGCGTCAACTTGAATGGTGGAATTGGAGCCGACACGTTCCACTTCCAAGACGGTGCGTCGCTCAATGGAGTCATCACGGGTGGAGCAGACAACGACACGATGAGCTTCGCCGGCAATACGACTGCGGCGACGATCGGCAACATCCCGGGCTCCGTGAATCTCAACAATCTCGACACGATCGAGAAAGTCATCGGCAGCAACGCCACCGACACGCTGATCGGTTTGACCTCCGGCTCGGTGTTCAACATCACTTCTGAGGATTCGGGAACGGTCACTCCGGCCGGAGCAACCACGCCCGTCACGACGTTCGAGAACTTCCAGAATTTGACCGGCTCCGGCGGCGCGGACACGTTCAACTTGACGGGCACTGGTTTCCTGACCGGTACCATCGACGGCGGGCTCGGTACCGATTTGCTCAGCTTCGCCGGCCTGGCGAGCAGTCGAGCGGTCACATTGGCGGCCTTGGGTGCGCTCGATGGCTTCAGTGGGACGGAAGATACTGGCGACGTTCTCTTGGGCGGTTTCAAAAACATCAATTCGATCACCGGCAGTTCGTCGTCCGACGATCAGTTCATCGGAGTGATTCCGAACCCAACCAATCTCCTGCGTGATTTGGATGCGGTCTGGGACATCAACAGCTCAATGTCGTACTCGGCCGGCGGACGAACGCTGACCTTCGGTTCGTGGGAAACGATGACCGGCGGTCGGGGCGACGACTTGTTCACGATCACTGGGGCCCGATCCGGCAACCTGTTTGGCGGCGCGGGCATCGGAAGCGACACGTTCCGGTTTACGGCCGGAGCGACTCTGGACGGCGACATCGACGGTGGCGCAGGCAATGACAAGCTGAGCTTCGAGTTCTACACCACTGCGATCAATGTGGCGCTCGATGAGAATCAGTCGAGCGGATACGGCGGCGGAGTGGTTTTGTCCTCGAACGCTGCCTCCAATCTCCTGTCCAGTTTCCGAAACATCGACACGCTGATCGGCGGCACCGGCAGCGACACGCTCAACGGCATCACCGGCTCACCCGCCGCTTGGAAAATCGACGGCGATAATTTCTACAGCTCTCCGGGATTGACGATCGACAGTGTGCTCTACATCGACGATGCGGACTACCTCAATTTCCGTGCGTTCGAGAACTTGAACGGCGGAGATGCCAATGACACCTTCCGCATTTTGGGTCTGTCGCAGCCGGTGAATCTCTCCGGCAATGGGGGCCAAGATCAATTCATTCTGCTGGGAGATAGCAACGTCAATGGCATCATCAATGGCGGGGCCGACGAAGACAAATTCGACCTGTCGGGTAAGTCGAGCGGTCAGTCGGTCAGCATCAACAATTTGATCAGCATCGAAGAAGTGATCGGAAGCTCCGCGATCGACACGCTGGTCGGAGCACCGAGTGCGTCGACGACCTTCGTCATCACGGGTTCCAACAGCGGCACGGCCGGATCGATCGGCTTCACCGGGTTTGAGAACCTGCAAGGTGGTACCAAGAATGACTCGTTCGAGTTCCAGGACGGCGGCAAGATCACCGGCACCATCAACGGCGATACGGGCAGCGACGCTTTGCGATTCACCGACATGACCAGCTCGCAAGCGATCGCTCTGACCGGCATCGGTGCCAAGGATGGATTCTTGGGCAACGCGGGAACGACTGTCGCCAACTTCACGAACATCGACTCCTTGTTCGGCAGCAGCGACAGTGACTCGGTGCGCGGACGAGATGTCAATTCCACATGGACTTCCAGCGGCGCAACAATCAACTACACGTCGACACGCACGATCAACCTGTCGAGCTTTGAGGTTCTGCTGGGTGGCGCAGGAGTCGACATCTTCACTCTGAACGGCCTGACGGTCACGTCTGCGGATGGTGGTACGGGCAGCGATACGCTGGTGACCGCTAATGCGGCCGGCGAAGTGTTCACAGTCAGCGGTGCCAACAGTGGCGTGTTAGGCTCAATCGCCTTCGCGAGTGTCGAGAATTTGCGAGGCGGTAACGGGCCAGACAGCTTTGTGTTCTCCGGTGGCAGTCCGTCACTCAGCGGCACGGTCGACGGCGGCACTGGAACCGACACGTTGAGTTTCGCGGGCACGTCACTCGCTCAGACAATCATGCTGACCGCGCTGGGAACGAGCGATGGCTTCAAAGGCACATCCACCTCGGTTTCGCCGAACGGTTTCAACAACATCAACACGCTCGTGGGCAGCACTGCGGCCAGCGACTCGGTGAAGGGACTCAGCGTCGCCGCGACCTGGACTTCCAGTGCTCTTTCCGTCACTTACAAGGACAACGCCTCATCGCGAACCATCAACATCGCATCGGATGTCGAAAAGTTGTTGGGCGGAACTGCGATCGACACCGTGACGCTGTCAGGTGCGACGACAATCAAGACGGTCGATGGCGGCAGCGGCAACGACGTGATCAACGCTTCGGCGGTGACGGGCAACATCACGTTGATCGGTAACGCGGGGAATGACTCACTGACCGGCGGCAGCGGCAGCGACAACATCGCTGGCGGCGACGGCAACGACAAGCTCGACGGCGGTGCGGGCGACGACTCACTGGACGGCGGCATCGGCGATGACACGATCAACGGTGGAGCCAGTGGCAAGGATACGATTCGAGGTGGTGCCGGCAACGACAAGCTCGACGGCGGTGCTGGCGGAACGACCGTTGGCACAGCCCCCTCATCCGCGTTGGCCGACTCAGATGACATCATCCATGGCGGTGATGGCAACGACAGCATTGTCGGCCAAGGGGGCAATGACTTCCTGTTCGGAGAAGCGGGCAGCGACACGATCGACGGCGGAGACGGACACGATGTCATCGACACGGGATCGAGCAGCGCCAACAACACCAGCTTCGACACGACCTCCCATCTCAATAAGGTCCTGGGTGGAAATGGCAATGATGCCATCCGCGGCAGTGTCGGCAAAGACACGCTCAACGGCGGAGAAGGGAACGACTGCATCCTGGGCGGAGCGGGAACGGATTCCCTCCTCGGCGGTAGCGGTCTCGGTGACGATGTGTTGCGAGGTCAAGACGGCAACGACACTCTGGCTGGCGAAGGGGGCACCGCAGATTCTTTGGACGGTGGGACCGGGACGAATTCGTTGAGTACCGGAGAGTTCACTGGCGATTTTTCAGCCATCTTCTCGGACGCCAGCTTCAACTCTCTGATCGCCTCCATCCCATAACCGCCGATGAATCATCAACCACGAATTCGCAGCCCGGTGACCGATTGGTCTCCGGGCTGTTTGCTTTTCGTGGGACAGGTTTTCAACCTGTCCGCGAGCCGTGGCAGGTTGAAAACCTGCCCCACGAAAACATCCTGTCGCGCGGAACAGCGGCTCGCTACATTCCGCGCCCAAGCTCTCTTCATCCCAAACTTTCGGCGGCATTCAGCGCATGACCTCGTTTACTTACCAATCGGCCGGAGTCGATCTCGGCTTGTACAACCAGGCGATGGAACGGCTGCCCGCTCTGATGAAGCGGACGCACACACCGCGCGTCATCGAATTGGCCGACGGCTTTGCCGGCCTGCTTCGGCTCGATGCCGGGCGCTACTCCGATCCGGTGCTCGCATCGGGCACCGACGGAGTCGGCACGAAGCTCAAGGTCGCGATCCACGCCAAGAAGTTCGACACCGTCGGCATCGACCTCGTGGCGATGTGCGTCAACGACGTTCTCTGCGTCGGAGCCGAACCACTGTTCTTTCTCGACTACCTCGCGCTGGGCAAGGACGACCCCGACCTGATCGCAACGCTGGTGGCGGGAGTTTCCGCCGGCTGCGTCGAAGGTCAATCGGCACTGCTCGGTGGCGAGACGGCGATCATGCCGGACATGTACGCCGCCGGCGATTTCGACATGGCCGGCTTCAGCGTCGGAGTCGTCGATCGGCCAAAACTCATCGACGGTAAAGCGGTTCGTCCGGGCGACGTCGTGATCGGTCTCGCTTCGACTGGGTTTCACTCGAACGGCTACAGCCTCGTCCGCAAAGTGGTCTTCGATCACGCCCAACTGACCGTCGATTCGCACGTCGCCGAACTGGGTCAAACCGTGGGCGACGCGCTGCTTGCACCGACGCGCATCTACGTCAAGCCGGTCCACGACGTGTTGAAGTCCGCGCCGGCGGGTTCGATTCACGGGCTCTGTCACATCACCGGCGGCGGACTCGAAGAGAACATCGAACGCATCCTGCCCGACAACGTCCAGGTGCGAATCGACACTTCGGCGTGGCAACGCCTGCCGCTGTTCGATTGGCTGCAACGGCTCGGCAACGTCGAACGATCCGAGATGTTCCACGTCTTCAACATGGGGATCGGCTTCACGATCATCGTCGCTCCGGAAGCCGTCGCCGCCGTCCGCGAACGGCTGACGGCGTTTCCATTCGCCTCGTGGATCATCGGTGAAGTCGTCGCTGGCCCGCGCGGCGTCGAGCTGCTCACTCCGTAACCCGAAGCGTCAGCGAGGGCGGGCGGTCCAAAACGCTCTGAATTCGCGGCCAGTTGGTGCGCTCGCCCTCGCTGGCGCTTCGGGTTAGTGTGCGGAAGCACCACGCGGCCGCGAGTCATCGTCTCATGCGTTACTACCTCCGTGTCCTGTCGATGTTCTTCCGCAACGCGCTCATCCGCGAGCTGACGTTTCGAAGCAACTTCGTGATCACGATCCTGACGCGGGCGTTCTGGTTCGCGGCGCAACTGACGTTGTTCGAGATCATTTATCGCAACGTCAATGCCATCGGTGACTGGTCGAGGCCCGAGTATTTCGCATTCATGGCGACCGGGATGCTGATTAATGCGCTCGTCGAAGCGTTCTTCATGCCCAACGCCGCGAACTTCTCAGAGCTGATCCGTTCCGGCAATCTCGACTTCGCGCTGCTCAAGCCGATCGACACGCAGTTCCTGATCTCCTTCGAGAAGATGGACCTCGCGATGTTCAATCAGATTCTGCTGGCAGGCGTGTTGCTGGGGTATTCGCTGGTCACGCTTGGCCAACCAATCGCCGCATGGCAGGCTGGACTGTATGTGCTGTATCTCGGCGTCGGCGTCGCGTTTTTCTACAGCCTGATGATTGTGCTCGCGAGTACCAGCATTTGGCTGGGCCGCAACCAAGGGCTGTACGACTTCTGGTTCTACATCACGATCTTCGCCCGCTATCCGCGCAGTATCTACAATGGCGTGAATCCCGCCGCCTGGGAGCTGGGCGAGATTCTGCAATTCAGTTTCTCGTACCTGTTGCCGATCCTGTTGGTGGTGACAGTCCCAGCCGAAGTGCTCGTCAAGCCATTCACCAGTTGGGAGTTTCCTGCGATCGCGCTGGCCTCGTCGATCGTCGGGTTGGTCGTGGCTCGATTGGTTTTCCGTTGGTCGCTGAAGAGCTACCGCAGCGCCAGCAGTTGAGCGCGAGTCGTTCTGTGACCAGCCTTGTCGTTTGTCAGAACTGTGGTGTCTCACCGGAGGCGGAAACAGGGACAAGGAGGCGGTTTGCCCTCCACCCCTTTTGCCCTCCCCGTCGTCGAGCGATTCCTCTTGGACTCTGGGCTTGGGGGTGCTGAGCAACTTCTGGCACGCGGGGCACTTCACTTTCTTCCCCGCGAGTTCGTGTTTGGCTGCTGCGGAAGTGTTGATCCCAGAGAACAAGATTTGATCGAGCGACCAAACTCGTCTCACAGCAGGCTGCCGCAGTCCACAGTGGCGGCGTGGAGTGAGGGAAACGGACGAGGTTGTTCGATACGATGCGGTGATGAGTGATGTCACCAAAATCCTGTCGGCGATTGATCGCGGAGATGAAAACGCGGCGGAGCAACTGCTGCCGTTGGTTTACCAGGAACTCCGCAAGCTGGCCGCCTTGAAGTTGTCCAACGAAAAGCCGGGGCAGACTCTGCAACCGACGATGTTGGTGCATGAGGCTTATGTTCGGCTGGTGGACGTGGATCAGCCGCAGCCGTGGACGGGACGCGGGCATTTCTTTGCGGCGGCGGCCGAGGCGATGCGGCGGATTCTGGTGGAGAACGCTCGTCGCAAGCAAAGCCTGAAACGGGGCGGTGACTTGCAGCGAGTCGACTTGGAGTCGGCGGGGGTCGCGACGAAAGACCGCCACGACGAGCTGCTGGAGCTGGATGAAGTGCTGACTCAGTTGGAAGCCAAGTGGCCGGACAAAGCTCGGCTGGTGAAACTCAGATACTTCGCCGGGCTGACGGTGGAGGAGGCGGCTCAGGCAATGAAGATCTCCGTCGCGACGGCGGAACGGCATTGGACGTTTTCCCGCGCGTGGCTCCATTCCCAATTGAAGTAGGTTTTTTGGACTGCGGCAGCCCTGCTGCCGCTTTCCGTCCAACAGCCTGCTGTTGGACGATCTCGACCCTCGAATCAAGCTCCTTCAGCAGCAGGCTGCTGAAGCCAAAGCGGCAGCGGGCTGCCGCAGTCCAAAAAAAGATTGAGGGGTTTTGGACGCCGATTTCGCACTGAAGGCGGGAGGTCCATTCATGGCAGAACCGATACGGCAGCTTGACTCACTGTTTCTTGCGGCACTCGACATCACATCGCCGGAGCAGCGGGCGGCTTTCTTGGAGGAATCCTGTGGGACGAATCTGGAGCTGCGGCGCGAGGTTGAGCAGTTGCTCAAGTCCAATGAGCAGGCAGGGAGTTTTCTGGAACAGCCGGCTCCCGAGCTGCAGGCGACGGTGGCGTTTGCTCCCGACAGTGAGAGTCGTGTGGCGGCGTTGAACGCGGGGCTGGCGGCGGCGTTCGACGATCAGCAGGCGGTCGTCATCGGCCGTGCGGGCATGAGCGTGCTGAAGAACCTGGATGCGACGATCGACATCCCGCGCATCATGCTGAGAGATTCGGTGAACGAGGGGCCGGAACCGATACTCAAGCCGCAGTCGGTTGAGTTGCCCGATCGGGATGCGGACAGCCGGTATCAGTTGCAGGGTGAGATCGCTCGGGGCGGGATGGGGGCGATCCTGAAAGGACGTGACACCGACCTCGGACGCGATCTGGCCATCAAGGTGTTGCTGGATTCACACAAGGACAAGCCGGAGGTCGTGCAGCGGTTCATCGAAGAGGCTCAGATCGGCGGTCAGTTGCAGCACCCGGGGATTGCGCCGGTTTATGAGCTGGGACAGTTTGCGGATCGGCGGCCGTTCTTCAGCATGAAGCTCGTGAAAGGGGAGACGCTGTCGAAGCTGTTGGCGAATCGAGCGGAGCCTTCCGTGGATCGCGCGAAGCTGGTCGGCATCTTCGAGCAGGTTTGTCAGACCGTGGCTTATGCGCACTCGCGCGGGGTCATCCATCGCGATCTGAAACCGGCCAACATCATGGTCGGGGCGTTCGGCGAAGTGCAGGTGATGGATTGGGGACTCGCGAAGGTGCTTTCATCCGGTGGCGTCGCGGATGAGCGGAGGGCTCGGACGGAGCACCTCGGGCTGAGCAGCATTCGCACGCTGCGGAATAAGCTCGGCAGTGAAGTGGGGACGGTGAATGGCGTTGGCAGCGTCGGCTCGCAGACTCAAGTCGGCAGCGTGATGGGGACTCCCGCTTACATGCCGCCGGAGCAGGCGCTCGGCGAGATCGACCTGATGGATGAGCGGGCCGATGTGTTCGGGTTGGGTGCGATCCTGTGCGAGATCCTGACCGGCAAGCCGCCGTACATCGACGACGACGGGACCGTGGTCTATCGCATGGCGGCGCGCGGCAAGTTGGAAGACTGCTTCGCGCGGCTCGATGCGTGCGGCACGCCGCCCCGTGACGCGTCGGGGCAAAGTGAGCGGCAAGGCGCTAGCCGCCGGTCGCCTGGGGCACCGATTGAGAACGATGGTTCGGGGATACCAGAACCGGCGGCTAGCGCCTTGCCGCTCACGAATTCCGTTCCGGTCGATGCCGAGTTGATCGCGATCACGAAGCAGTGTTTGTCGCCGGAGCCGGTCGATCGTCCGCGTGATGCGGGAGTCTTGTCGGAACGGATCACCGCGCATCTGGCGTCGGTGGAATCGCGGTTACATGCGGCGGAGCTTCAGGGCGCGGCGGAAGCGGCTCGTGCGGAAGAGGCGTTGCGGACAGTCGCGGAGACGGACGCGCGAGCGAAGGCCGAGGCGCGGGCCAAGCGGTTCCAGTTGATGGTCGCGGTCGTCGGATTGGTCGCGGTGTCGATTGGTGGAGTCGCGGCGTTCTCGTCGGCGATCTATCAGCGGGAACTCAAAGTCGCGGCGGTCGATGCGCGGCGGAAGGCGGATGACGAACGACTGCGCGCGGATGAGGCTCGGAAGAAGGCGGATGAGTTGCGGCTCGAAGCGGAAGCGGCGGCGGTGCGCGAGCAGCAGTTGGCGACTCAAGCACGCGACGCTCAGAAGCGCGAGGCGGAGATGCGGAACCTCGCTGAGGAACGTGAGCAGATCACTCAGGCGACGCTGTATGCCGCACAGATGAATCTCGCGGCTCAAGCGGCGGACGATCCGGCGGGGTTGCGGCGTGTCGGCGAGATCGTCGATGCGTGGAAGCCCGATCGAGTCGTTCGCAATCTGCGCGGGTGGGAGTGGTACTACCTCGATTCGCTGCGGCATCTCGCGCGGAAGAATCTGCCCAATCACAGCGCGTTGGGAGTGTGTTGGAGTCCCGACGGCAAGCGGTATGCGACGTTCGGTCGCGACCATCAGCTTCGAGTTTGGGAGACCGAAAGCGAAGCCCAGCTCTGCGTGGCGAAGGGGCATACGTCTTACGTTTATGATGCTCGCTGGAACCCGGCGGGGACTCTGTTGGCGAGCGCGGGCCGCGATCACAGCGTTCGCTTTTGGGATGCGGCGGATGGCTCGGCGGTCGGGGCGTCGATGGAGTTCCCGAACGACGTCGTTGCCGTTCGCTGGAGCCCGGACGGAACGCGAGTGGCCATCAAGACGGAACATGAAGTCGCCGTCTGTGAGGTCGAAAGTCGGCAGGTGATTCGTCGTTGGCCGATATCGCCGAGCGTCGCCAACCTCTCGTGGCATCCGCAGCGGGAGCAGCTCGCGGTCCCGCGTGCCGTGCTCGATGTAAAGACCGGCGAGACGCTGTGGAATCATGAGGGGGAGTTTGTCGAATGGAGTCCGGACGGGACGCAACTCGCGACGTCGGGGTTCAGTCGGGCGAGCATTTTGTCCGCCGACGACGGCCGCGAACTGTCGACGATCACGATTCCCAATGGCTCAATCCTCGCGATGAATTGGAGCCCGAATGGGGACGCGGTGGCGTTCGGCCTTCGCGACAGCACGGTGCGAGTTTGGACCCCGAAGACGGGGCAGCCGCTCACGATCTTGCGGGGGCATTCCGATGTCTTGGAGGACGTCGCGTGGAATCATGACGGGACGCGGTTAGCCTCGACGGCACCGGATGCCATCAAGCTGTGGGACTGGCCCCCGCGAACCAATCCGGCCGTGATCCCGACCACTCACCAACAGTTGTCCGAACTGTTTTGGACTCCCGATGGCCAGTCGGTCTTGATCGCGAGCGACCAGTTCGAGCAGTGGCAGCGCGACTCGTTGACGCTTCAGTCACGCGTGACGATCGGCGGTGGCTACTTGGAGTCAAGCTGGACTCCGTCGGTGTCGTGGAGCCACTCGGCGGGATCGCTCGCCTCGCGGCGCGACGGCAAGCTCGTGCTGCTCGATGCTCAATCGGGCGAGCTGCGATTGGAGATCCCGCACAACTGCGATCGGATGCGGGCGATCGCGCTGAACGACGACGGCACGCGGCTGGCCACATCGGCCTATCGCCCAAAAACCGCCGACAGCGAAGAGCATGGCGAGATCTGCCTCTACAACACGGCGACCGGCGGACTCGTGTGGAAACAAAAACTCCACGGCGACCGAGCGGGCGGCTTGGCCTGGAGTCCCGATGGCAAACGGCTCGCGTGCAACGGTTGGACGAGCCTTGAGATTCTGAATGCCGAGGATGGCCGGTCGCTCGTGCTCTATGACGTGTCAAAAGACTTGGGCTGGCTGCACGACATGCGTTGGAGCCCCGACGGCGAACAGCTTGTGGTGGCGTGCATGAATCACACGCTGCGCATCGTCGACTCTCGCAGTGGCCGCGAGCTTCACCAATTAGTCGGGCACACCGGTCAGGTGCGAGCCGTGAGTTGGAGTCCCGATGGACAACGACTCGCCTCAGGCAGCGACGACAAGACCGTTCGCATCTGGAAGGCGCAGTCGGGCTTGCAGGTGCTCGTGCTGAAGCAGCATCAAACGACCGTCGAATCCGTCGCTTGGAGTCCCGACGGCAAGCAACTCGCGACGGGATCATCGCGCGGCGAAGTGCTTCTTTGGGACTGCGGCAGCCCGCTGCCGCTTTGGCCTCAGCAGCCTGCTGCTGAGGGAGTTCGATCCACCCAATTACAAAACTCATCCAACAGCAGGCTGTTGGATGGAAAGCGGCAGCAGGCTGCCGCAGTCCACAAGGTCGCCTCGGCAGAGCAGGAACTCGAACGTCTCGCGAAGGAACTCGCGGTCGATCCGCAGAGTGAAGGCTTGTTGCATGCTCGCGCCGGCTTGCTCGCGCGACTCGGACGCTGGACCGAAACCGCCGACACCAACCTCCGCGTGACACAGTTCAAACCCACGAGCCGCTTCGCTTGGGGCACGTCGGCTACTCCGATGCTGATGGCCGGCGAAACCGACCGTTACCGCGAGCACTGCCTCGCCATGATCGAGCAATTCCGAGGCACATCGTCCGCCGACGTCGCCGACACCGTCTGCAAAACCGCGCTGCTACGCCCCGAAGTGGTCCCGCTGAAAGACCTCCCCATCCAAACTCTGCGCGACGGCGTTGACGATCCGAAGTGGGAACCAATCCGCCCTTGGTTCGTCGCCTGCTGCGCGTTGATCTCCTACCGCGAAGGCCAACACGAAGAAGCGATCCGCTGGACCACTCGCATGCCAACCTTCCAAAGCCAACCGGGCGCACTGGCCCTCATCGTCCGCGCAATGTCCGAACACAAGTTGGGTCACCTCGAAGCCGCCCGCAAATCATTGAAAGCCGCCGAACTGCAAATCCCACTCGTCTTACGGACGCTCGGTTCTGCCGATGACTCAACGTCATTGCCGGTCCCCGTTGGCACCGTCGATCACGACTGGCTGGTGCCTGAGTTACTGCGTCGAGAAGCGGCAGAGCTGTTTTAGCTTTTGGACTGCGGCAGCCTGCTGCCGCTTTGGCCTCAGCAGCCTGCTGCTGAGGAAGTTCGATCAACCCAATTCAAAACGTGTCCAACAGCAGGCTGTTGGACTTAAAGCGGCAGCAGGCTGCCGCACTCCATGTCACCGTCCTCGAGCGCAATCTCGTCGTACTTGAAGCTTGCAACCGTCTTCAGCCAGGCCGGAGTCACCGACTCCTTGAACCGTTTCGCACTGCACCACTTCCAGTCTGAGCCAACTTTCACCAACCCATGATGAGCGGCGTTCTGATGCACATAGTTCAGTCGAGCCAGATAGCTGCGTTGAAACGTGAGATGTGTCTCACGGTAGTTCTGCCATAGGCGAGTTCGCCCCGGCTGCTTCTCACGCGTGTTGAGCTCCTTCGTCGTGAGGCTGTGCAGTTTCTGAATGAATGGCTTGAGAGACTCGGCATCCGGTTCCGTTCGCGGACTGTGTCCAACGAAGTGATAGTGGTTCGAGAGTACGCACCAGGCTTCAAGGCTCCAACCAAACTCGGCGGCCAGTCCGAGCAGCTTGGCCTCAAACCAGTCCTTCATGGAGTCGTCCGCCAGAAGGTGCGCTTGGTCTCTCGTCCGAGCGGTCAGGAAGTAGACCCCGGCCTCAGCCAACCGATGCGGCGGAGCATGCGGCCAATCCAACGTCCCCTTCGCGGTGTCTTCTGTGTTTGGGAGGTCCATGATGAGTCCTTGGAGTGCGGCAGCCCTGCTGCCGCTTTGCCCTCAGCAGCCTGCTGCCGCTTTGCCCTCAGCAGCCTGCTGCTGAGGTGAAGTTGATAACGATGCTTCTCATTTCATACGAACCTCAAGCTTATTTCCACGCTCGTCCCACAGCTGGCTGTGGGACGGAAAGCGGCAGCAGGGCTGCCGCAGTCCAAAATTATTTTTGAGGGGTTTTGATCGCCGATTTCGCACTGTGTGTCAGGAGAACCTGCGCATGTCCGAGACACCCAAAAATAAGAATCTCGAAAGCATCTTCTTGTCAGCGCTGGAGATTGACTCTCCCGAGCAGCAAACGGCGTTTGTGGCCGAGGCTTGCGGCGCGGATTCCGCGCTGCGGGGCGAGGTCGAGGAACTCCTGAAGTCGAACTCGGCGGCGGGTAGTTTCTTGCAGAAGCCGGCTCCAGAGATGGGGGCGACGTTGCTGGTCAGCGAAGCGGACATGAACCGCTCGGCGGCGATGGAGGCCGGGTTGGCGGCGGCGTTTGAGGGGGAGCAGGCGGTCGTTGTCGGGAATGCCGGGCTGAGTGTGCTCAAGAGTCTTTCGGTCACGCTGGATGTGCCGCGAGTCGCGTTGCGCGAGTCGGCTCATGAGCCGGTGGAGCGGGTCTTGCGAGCGTCGTCGCCGGAGATGCCTCAGAAGGATTCCGATAGTCGGTATCAGTTGCAGGGCGAAATCGCGAGAGGGGGGATGGGAGCGATTCTCAAGGGGCGGGATACGGACCTTTGCAGAGACCTCGCGATCAAGGTGTTGCTGGATGCTCACAAGGACAAGCCGGATGTCGTGCAGCGGTTTATTGAGGAGGCTCAGATCGGCGGGCAGTTGCAGCATCCGGGCATTGCGCCGGTTTATGAGCTGGGGCAGTTCGCGGATCGGCGGCCGTTTTTCAGCATGAAGCTCGTGAAGGGGGAGACGTTCTCGAAGCTGCTGGAGGAGCGGGAGAACCCGGCGGTCGATCGGGGGCGGTTCGTTGGCATCTTTGAGCAGATTTGTCAGACGGTCGCTTATGCCCATTCGCGCGGGGTCATTCATCGAGATCTGAAGCCGGCCAACATCATGGTCGGGGCGTTTGGCGAAGTGCAGGTGATGGATTGGGGGCTCGCGAAGGTGCTGCAATCGGGCGGCATCGCGGATGAGAAGAAGGCGAAGGACAAGCAGCAGGGACAGAGCATCATTCGGACGCTGCGGAGTCGGATGGGGAGTGATCCAAGTAGCCACGCTCGCCAGAGCGTGGGGGATACGAGTGCCGGCTCGGATATCGAGGCCCACGTTCTGGCGAACGTGGCTACGTTCGGTTCGGAGACGATGGCGGGGAGCGTCATGGGGACTCCGGCTTACATGCCGCCGGAGCAGGCTCTGGGGGAGATCGACAATCTCGATGAGCGGGCCGATGTGTTTGGGCTGGGGGCGATCCTGTGCGAGATTCTGACAGGCAAGCCGCCGTATGTCGGGACGGATGGGACTCAGGTCTATCGCATGGCGACTCGCGGCAAGCTGGCGGATTGCTTCGCGCGGCTCGATGCGAGTGGTCAAGCGTCGGCTGCAAGTGAGCCGCAAGGCGCTAGCCGCGGGTCGGGCGCGTCACAAGCACCCGCGGCTAGCGCCGTGCGGCTCACGAATGCAGTGCCGGCGGATGCGGAACTCATCGCGATTGCGAAGCAATGTTTGGAGATCGAACCGAAGGATCGGCCGCGCGATGCGAGCGTCCTGGCCGAGCGGATCACGGCGCATCTGGCGTCGGTGGAATCACGATTACATGCGGCGGAGCTGAATCACGCGGCGGAGGCGGCTCGTGCGGAAGAGGCGTTGCAGACGGCGAAGGAGCATGAGCTGGCGGCGAGCGCGGAGCGGCGTGCTCGCAAGTTGCAGATGGGCTTGGCGGCGGTCGTGCTGTGTGTGCTGACGGTGGGAGGCATCGCGGCGACTTGGACGGCGGCGGTGCAGAGCCAGCTCAAGAACGAAGCGCTGCTGGCGGAGCAGACGGCGACCAAAGCACGCAAGCAGGCCGAACAGGAGCAGGCTCGCGCGGAGAGCGAGAAGACGCGTGCGGAGACGGAGAAGACCCGCGCGGAAGTCGCTCAGCGTCAGGCGGAGGACGAGAAGACTCGGTCGCTCAACCTGCTGGCGGACATGCAGACGGAGCGTGGCCTTCAGGCGGGGCGCGAGGGTCAGGCGGCGAATGCGGCGTTGTGGTTTGCGAATGCGGCGAAGCTGACTCCGCATGATCGCGAGCGGCAAGTCGCCAATCAGCGGCGTGCTCAGACTTGGAGCGGCGAGGCGCTGTTGCCGGTCGCGATGCTCAAGCTCAGCAGTCGCGATGTGGATCGAATCGAGTTTCAGCCGGGCGGTGCGCTGCTGTTGACGGTCAGTCAGAACGGGCTGCGTGTGTGGGACTGGCGGAACGAAGTGGCGTTGCCGTGGAGCGAACAGTTCCCGGCGGTCAGCGATGCGGCGATGTCGCCCGATGGGAAGCGGATCGCCGCGCTGCTCAGCACGGGCGAAGTGCGGCTGGTCGATCCGGCAACGGGTGAGCCGAACGCGCTAGCGTCGGGCGGTGTTTTGTCGAATGACGGCGTTTCGCGGAATGGTGGCGTGTTGCCCGCAGCTAGCGCCGGCGGCTCACGGCGCTTCAACACGGCTAACGGGATGAGCGTGATTGAGTGGTCGCCGGATGGTGCGCGAGTGGCCGTCGCGGGAAAGCAGTTGCAGATTTGGAACGTCAGCGGCGCGCCGGTGCTGGAGTCAGACTGGACTCATCCGGCGAAGATCGGCGGCGTGCGGTTCAGTCGGTCGGGACAGCGCATCGTCAGCAGCGGCGAAGACGCTCTGGCGCGGGTCTTCGCGATCAACGAGGCGAGCCTGCCCGCGCCGCTTTATCCGGCGATTGAGCATCGGCCGGGAATCAGATGGCGCGAAGCGGTGCCGGTGTTTTGCGATGACGATGGCCGACTCGTCACGATCAATGTCGTGACGTTCCAACCCGCGCTGCGCAATGCGACGACGGGACGCCTCATCTCCGACAATTGGAAGATGACGGGCTACTTCCACACTTCGCTCGATCTCAGCCCTGATGGTCGCTGGATCGCGGTCGGTGGCTACAAGGACGGTGCGCTGCTGAGTGCGGACGGCAAGACGAGCCTCATCCTGCCGCACGCCAATCACCTGAGTGCGGCGATGTTCGCACCGAATGGTCAGTCGTTGGCGACGCTGGGCTATGAGGGGATCGCGCGACTGTTTCCGTTGCGCGATCTCGGCAAAGCCGATGTGGGAGCACCGACGATCATTCCGCAGCAAAACACAATCGCGAATGGAGCGTTCTCGTCCGACAGCCATGCGCTGGCGGTTGCGTCGAACAATCAAGTCGTGGTGTGGGAGCGCAGGCCCGCGTCGCCGATCGTCGGGCAAGTCGCGTGGGCCGATCACTCGTGGCGACCAAGGCCAAGCTCCGACGGACAGCTCGTCACGCCGGGCGTCTATCACGAGTACTACTCCGGGTTCGCTCCGAAGAAGGCCGATCTGAAAGTCGCGCGCATGGCGGATGGGAGCGCGGCGGGACCGGCGATCGCGCTGACCGGCTTGCTGCTCGATTCGTGTATTTCTTCTGACAACGCCTCGGTCGCGGCGGTCACGGTCGATCAAACGCGCGGCTGGCTGTCGCTGTTCGACATCGCGACGGGAACGGCGAAGTGGCCCGCGCTCGCACTGCCCGCTCTGCCGCTGAGCGTGGCCACTCGACCGGGGCGACCGCAGCTTGCGGTGCTGTGTCAGAACGGCGATTTGCTGGTGGTCGATGCGACGCATGGAGCCGCCGAACTGCGACAAACTCATCCCGGAGTGAGCGGCCCTGCGACGAATGCCCGCGTCGCGTACTCGCCCGATGGAGCGACCATCGTGGCGGTGTTGCAGAATCAACACGTCGCCATTCGCGATGCTCAGACCGGCGAGCCGCGCTGCTCAACCTTCAACCCTCAGATTCAAGGAGGCTGGACCCGCAGCATCGCGTTCTCGCCCGACAGCCGACTGCTGGCGACGGCAGTCAGCGGCAAGAACATGGCTCAGGTCTGGAGCCTTGCGACTGGCGAGAAGGTTGGCGTCGGCATGTCGCATCCCGGCGACGAATTCGGCTTGTGGGCGATCAAGTTCAGCCCCGATGGTACGCGGGTCGCCACTGGTCACAAGGATGGCCGAGTTCGGACCTTCGACTGGCAGACGGGCGAAGTGGTCGGCACGCCGCTGCAACATCCCGATGAAGTCGTCGATGTCGCCTTCACTCCCGATGGACGTCACCTGCTGGTCGGCGTGCGACAAGCGACGCTGCATGTGTGGGACGTCGCGACCGGCAAGCTCGCCGTGCCGCTGTTGCCGCAGTTGAGCCAGGACGGATTGACGACGCAGTCGATGGGCGTTGCAGGTCATCGCGCGGTCGTGAATTCCAACACTCTCTACTCGGTGCTCGATCTCTCGACGTTGCTGCCGCCGATCGAAGAGGAGTTGCCGTCGCTGCTGCGTCGCGCGGAACTGGCGACGAACCAGAAGCTGCAAGTCGGCGAACTCGTGCCTCTGGAGTCGCTCGAATGGAGCACGCGCTGGGAACAACTCGTCGCCGCGCGACAGACTCCCGAGCAAGTGGCCGAGTCGCTCGCCCAGGCGCTCGATGCAGCGGCGGATGTTTCTGGTTCGGCTCAAAGCCTCGTCATCGCGCGAGCCTCGCGGCGCGGGCTGTTGGAAAAGTTACACACGCTGCGACCGAAGTCGTTCCCGCTGGCGTTGGCAGTCGCACTCGAAACGAGCAAGCAAGGGCGGCTCGACGACGCATTGAAGCTGCGCGAGCAGGTGTTGGCGTTGCTGCGGACGTCTCAGGCTGCAGCGGCGAATCCGAAAAGTACGACGGACTTCCAGTCCGTCGCACCGATCGACGGACTGGAAGTCCGTCATACAGAACTGCCGGCGATCCTCGTGCATGACCTCGCCCGTTTGCTGACGATCGACGCTCCTCGCGGGCGTTGGCTGCCGCTCGAACTGACTGAAGTCACTGCGACAGCCGAGATGAAGTTCACGCTACAGCCGAATGGCTTCGTTCTGGCGACATCGGGCGGGAACGCGACGGAGCCGACGACGTACACGATTCGCAGTCGCCCGCAGATCAAACAGTTGGCGGCGCTGCGTCTGGACGCTGTTCCGCATCCGTCGCTTCCGTCGGGCGGTTCGGGGTTGTTTGGCGGGGGCTTTGACCTCGCAGAGATTCGAGTTCACATCCGGCATAGCGACGGCACTGGAATGCCGGTGACGCTGTCGCACGCCGCCGCCGACTACGTTCGACCGCTCGACTCCGACACGAAGGAGCACGATGGACCGTGGGGAGTGATCGACGGCAACCGATCGTCACGTTGGGATGCCTGGCCTGTTTACAAGCAGCCGCTCTGGCTCGTGCTGATTCCAGACGCGCCGTGTGACATTGCCGAGAACGACACGTTGATCGTGGAACTCGACTGCGGCGACCAGATCGGACCAGCGGCGCGGCTGGGACATTTTCGCTTGTCGGTCAGCGAGGATTCTCGCGCGGCACTGGCCGACGAACTTGTCGCGGCTGTGCGGCAGAACGATCTCCACTCCGACGAACTGCTCGCCGCCGCGTGCCTCGTCCACGGCGAGGCTCAGGTGGCGCTCAATGTTTTGCAGCACGCCGAAAAACGAGAGGCCGCCAAACGGGAGGGCGAGGCTCCTGCCGAGCCGCGAACGACGAAAGAGCCTGACTCAACCGCGAACGGCTCGGCGGGAGCCTCGCCCTCCCAGCAAGCCTCACCCTCCCGAACGCTGCTGCGAGCACTGTTGCTGGCGGCGGCTCAACAGCAGTTGGGGCAACGTGAGGTCGCTCAGCAGACCGTCAAAGCCGCTGTGGCCGAGTCGTCGCTGGAACCGTGGCCGCATTCGCTGACCGGCTTCTACCAACAGATGCTCCGCGACGGGGCCGAGTTGTCGTTGAGCGACATCATCCAGAAGCGCGAGCAACTCGCGGCCAAGCGTGCCGTCGAGCAAGTCGCGCGTGCGGTCGAGGTTGAACTGGCGCGGCTGACTCAAGCGATCCAACTCAACCCGACGGTGGCGGCTGGCTATTCGGCGCGAGCGACGTATCTCGCACGGCTCGGTCGCTGGAAGGAGAGCGCGGCGGACTTCAACGAGGTTCTCAAGCGGCAACCGACCGAACGCATCCATTGGCTGAATGCCGCGAACGCGCACCTGATGGCGGGTGACGACGCGGTGTATCGCGACCTCTGCTCGCGGATGCTGGCACAGTTCAAGGACTCCGATGACCCGCTCGCCGTGACCAGTCTTTGCAAGGTCTGTCTGCTGCGACCGGAGGCGGTCGAACTCAGTGCGATCCCGATTGAGAAGCTCAATGCGGTCGCGACGCAGGAACTCGCGGCGGGCAGCGGGTTGTTCTCGGTCCCCAATTCGGGACTCGCGGCCTATCGCGCCGGACGCTTCGACGAGGCGCTCGCATGGCTCGGCAAGTCGCCCAATCAAAAGGGGTTTGTCGGCGCTCAAGTCTTCGCGACGCGCGCGATGGCCGAAGAGAAACTCGGTCGTCATGACGACGCGGTGAAGTCGTTGTCTTTGGCCGAAGCACTGATCCCCGATCTCCTCGCCGATCTCGGCACGCCCCGCTTCAAAGGGACGCTGCCCGTCGCCGAATCGAGCCTTTATCGCGACAACCTGACCACCGAGATCCTCCGCCGCGAAGCCGCTCTGCTCATTCACAAAGACGAAGCCCGCACGACTCGTTTCGTTTCCGTCCCCACATCAACCCCAAAGACGCGCGATGAATGGGCCGCGCTCGGTGAGTGGGCCGAAGCGGCGAAGGTGGCCGCCACAGAGATGGCCCGTAATCCGCGTAGCCGAGTGGACATGTCACGACTGGCCGCGCTGCAATTGCTCGCGGGCGATGTCGAGGGCTACCGGCAGACCTGCGCGTCGGGCCTCGCCACATTCAGCGGCAAGCTCACGACCGATGAAGCCGAGTCGCTGACCAAAACCTGCCTGCTGGGAGCCAGTGCCGTCGAACACTCCCGCCTGCCGATCAAGCAATTGCGCGAGGCCGTCGATGACCCGACGCTGTCCTATGGCCGCTACTACTGGATCGCTGGCAGCGCACTGGCCGCGTATCGCGCAGGCGAGTGGGAACTGGTCCTGCGCGAGTCTCAAAAGCGAACGACCTTTTCCGGAAACACCGGCGCGATGCTGTTGGTGATTCGTGCGCTGGCCGAAGAGAAACTCGGTCAGCACGAACCGGCGCTCAAGTCGCTCCAGCAAGCCGAGACCATTATCCCGGCGGAACTCCGCACGCTTGGAACTGCCGCACACCCCGGCCCGCTCCCCGTGGCCGCCTCAACGGTTCAGGTCGATTGGCTGATCCCCGAAGTCCTCCGCCGCGAAGCCGGGCATCTCATTCGCGGGGATGCGTTCGCCGAACCTCGCATGACCTCGCTCCTCGAAAGCGCCGAGTTCAAGCAAGCCAGCTTGTGGGAACAATTCGCGATGCAAGGCCAGTGGGCCGCAGCCGCAAAGGCTGTGGAACCGGGTTTGAAACAAAGCCCAACCGAACGAACCTACTTCGCCGCCACCGCCGCGCTGTTGATGATGGCCGGTGATGTCGAAGGCCATCGCCAGTTCTGCGACCGCGCCCTGAAACCCTTCGAGCCGGTCACAGCCGCCGACGTCGCCGATTCCTTGTGCAAGGCGAGCCTGCTGGCTCCCGATGCCATCAGCCTCGATCGCCTGCCGATCAAGGTGCTGCGCGACGGCATCGCCGATCCGAAAAACGAATCGGCTCAGCCCTACTTCCTCGCCAGCCACACGCTGGTGCTGTACCGCGCCGGCCAATACGCCGAGGCCATCGAAGAATCGAAGAAGATCCCACAACTGACGAACGTCGTCGGAGCACTCACCCTCGTCAGTCGGGCGATGTCCGAAGAAAAACTCGGCCAGCACGAGCAAGCCGTCCGCACGCTCTTCGAAGCCGAAGCCCTCATCCCCGCCGAACTCAGCACGCTCGGCACCGACAAACACAAAGGCCCAGCCGTCATCTCCCGCGACAAGATCAGCACCGACTGGCTCATCCCCGAAGTCCTCCGCCGCGAAGCCGCCAAGCTAATTCGTAAGTAGTTCTTGTTTCGGACTGCGGCAGCCCGCTGCCGCTTTGCCCTCAGCAGCCTGCTGCTGAGGAAGTGTTGATCTGAAGAAACCGAGTTCTGACATGAGAAAACAAAGTCGTCCAACAGCAGGCTGTTGGACCCAAAGCGGCAGCAGGCTGCCGCAGTCTCAAAGTTTCCAGTCCCAAAAGATTTTTTGAGGGGTTTTGAGCGCCGATTTCGCACTGAATTCGTGAGGACGGCTAAGTCCTTCGACCAAACCTACGGGAACCTTGCCATGAACGAGTGCCCTTCGCGCGACCAACTGGAAATGTTGACGACCAAGAAGCTCGGACCGGACGATCAAGCGGCGGTTGAAACGCACATTGGCGGATGCTCGGTGTGTCAGAAGACGGTGGCAGCGATGTCTCCCGGCACAACGCAAAACTACGTTCGCGATCCGGGGGACGGATCGCAGCACGACGAAGCGCCGCCGCAGGGGGGATCGCCGGCGCAGAAGACGGCGGAATCGAAGTCGCAACTAAGACTGTTCGCGGAGCTGCGTGACCATCCGCGCTACCGCGTCACGGGAGTGCTCGGCCGTGGCGGCATGGGGACTGTTTACAAGGCTGAGCATCGGCTGCTCGATCGGCCGGTCGTGCTCAAGGTCATCCGACCGGAGCTGCTCGACAACGCGGGGGTCGTGCAGCGGTTTGAGCGTGAAGCGAAACTCGCGGCGCGGTTGAGTCACCCCAACATCGTCGCCGTGTATGAGGCCGAGCGGCTCGAACGCACGCAGCTTCTCGTCATGGAGTTTGTCGAGGGAGTGAATCTGTCAGAGCTGGTGACGCAGCGCGGGCTGCTGCCGGTCGCCGAGTCGTGCGAGCTGATTCGTCAGGCGGCGGTCGGCTTGCAGCATGTCCACGAACAGCAGCTCGTCCATCGCGACATCAAACCTGCCAACCTGCTCGTCTCACCGGGGGGGGTTGTGAAGATTCTCGATCTCGGACTGGCGACGCTGAAGGCCGGCGGGACGGCCAGCGAGCTGACGACCGAAAAGCAGTTCGTGGGGACGGTCGATTACGCCGCTCCGGAACAGTGGGAAAGCAGCCGCGATGTCGATATCCGAGCCGACATCTACAGCCTGGGTTGCACGTTGTATTACCTGCTCGTCGGGCAGGCTCCGTTTCCGAGCAGCAAGTACAACACGACAATGCAGCAGATGTGGGCTCACAGCCAGGCCCCGCGTCCGCCGGTTCGCGAACTGCGTCCCGATGTGCCCGAAGCGGTCGCGGCGGTCGTCGAACGGATGTTGGCCAAGAGCGCCGACGAACGCTTCGCGAACCCGGCCGAAGTCGCCGCCGCGTTGAAGCCGTTCGTTGAAGGCTGCGACCTCGCCGAGTTCGTGCGCACCGCCCGGAAGACGACGACGTCGCGACTCGACTTGTCGCAGGTCGGATCGTCTCAACCAGGAAGTGCGAAGTCCGGCGTTAAGACGGCGACGACAGTCTCGCGTCGCACGCTCATGGCGGGAGTCGGCACTCTGGCCGCCGCGCTGTTGCTGATTGTCGGGGTCATCGTCTCTCGCGGCGGTCGTGATGCGTCGCCTCCTGGGGATGGTGAAAAGACTCCCGGCACGACGAACACTCCAGGCACGTCGAACAACGCCGCCGCCAAGCCGCTGCCACCCAGCGGCGATCCGATCAAAGTCGGAGTGCTGCATTCGCGCACGGGGACGATGGCGATCAGCGAACGAGCGGTCATCGACGCGACGCTGCTGGCGATCGACGAACTCAATGAGAACGGCGGAGTGCTCGGCCGGCCGGTGGTTGCCGTCGTCGAGGACGGCGAATCGGACGGGCCGACGTTCGCCGCGAAGGCTGACAAGCTCATCACTCAGGACAAGGTCAGCGCGATCTTCGGCTGTTGGACCTCCGCCAGTCGCAAGACCGTGCTGCCAGTCGTCGAAAAGCACGACCACTTGCTGTTCTACCCCGTGCAGTACGAGGGGCTGGAGCAGTCGCCGAACATCATCTACACGGGAGCCGCTCCCAATCAGCAGATCATTCCCGCAGTGAAGTGGGCCGTGACCGCGAAGAACAAGAAGAAGTTTTTCCTCGTCGGCTCCGACTACGTCTTCCCGCGCTGCGCCAACGCCATCATCCGTGACACAGCCGCGAGCTTGAACGCCGAAGTCGTCGGCGAGGAATACCTGCTGCTCGGCAGCTCCGACGTGGCCGAGATCGTCCGCAAGATCGTCGCTGCCGCCCCCGACCTGATCCTGAACACGGTCAACGGTGACAGCAACGTGGCTCTGTTCCGCGCCCTCCGCGCGGCGGGCGTGAAGTCTGAGACCGTCCCGACAATTTCCTTCAGCATCTCCGAACAAGAGCTGAGCAGCCTCAGCACGAAAGACATCGTCGGAGACTATGCCGCCTGGAACTATTTTCATTCTGTGGACCGGCAGCAGAACCGCAGGTTCATCGACCGCTTCCGCGCCCGCTACGGCGAGCAGCGTCTGACCTCGGACCCGATGGAAGCCGCCTACTTCGGCGTCCACGTCTGGGCTCAAGCCGTCGCGAAGGCCGGCAGTGAAGAAGTGAAAGCCATCCGCACCGCCGCCAAGCATCAGGAGTTCGATGCCCCGGAAGGGATGATCCGCATCGACCCGGACACGCAACACGCCTCGAAAGTCTTCCGCATCGGCCGCATCACTCTGGAAGGAAGTTTTCAGGTGGAGTATTCCTCCGAAGTCCCCATCGCTCCGATCCCATACCCAAACACACGCAGCAAAGGAGACTGGGACACCTTCCTCCAAGACCTCCGCCTCCGCTGGAACGGCAACTGGGCGAATCCCGGAACGTGACTCTTCTTTGGGACTGCGGCAGCCCGCTGCCGCTTTAGCTTCAGCAGCCTGCTGCTGAAGAACGTCCCACATCAGGATGTGGGACTGACTGCGGCAGCAGGCTGCCGCAGTCCAAAGTGCTTCACCGAAGTCCAAACCCGCTCATCATTTCCACCCCACTGGCCGAACCGTGGTCCGATCGGTCAGATCACTTGAGAATCTTGCAGCCGGGCAGCGCCTTTTGGAGTTCGTCCACCGCCTGCGGTGAGACATTCAGTTTGCGCAGACCGAGGATCTGCAGCTTACTGAGGCCTTTCAAGGACGGCAGGCCCTGGTCCGTGACTTTGGTCGCACTGAGATCGAGAAACTTCAGGTTCGACAATTTCGCAAGCTGAGCGACTCCGGAGTCCGTCAGTTGAGTCGACCCCAGACTCAGGAATTCCAATTCCTTCAATTGCAGGATGATCGGCAGGAGATCGTCGGTCACGGGGATGCCGATGATGGACAGGCTGCGCAGGTTGCTGAGTTCACCAATCACCTTCATCAGTTCGGGCGTCAAGCTGACCGCGTTCAAGTTCAAGGATCGTAGCTGAGGCGAGCGTTTGAGATGGCTGAGACCGCTTGCCGTGATCGTGAACTTGCCATTGCGAATCAGAGTCAGACCGATCAGCCCAGGCAGCTCGGACAACTGTTTCAACCTCGCGTCATCCATTGCCTGTCCGACCAGAGTCACATGGCTCAGCAACTTGAGCGTTGAAATGAGGTTCTCGGGATAGGTGTCGCCCGTGAGCAGGAAGGGAAGGTTGATCTCTGCCGTCGTCAACACCCCTTCGGGAAACATGTCCGGCGACTGAAACCGGTGGATGAGCCGACCCCGAAGTCCGATCTGCTCCAACGTCGGCTGCACCCGCTCCCAAGCCTTGTGGTCAAACTTGTCCTCCGGAAATTGTGCGTTCTCCAAACCAGCCGGCCGCCCGCGTTGATAAACCGTGAGCGCTTGCTTCGAGCCTTGTTCCAAGTTGAATGAGGTAGGGCGAGTCTTCTGTGCCATGACCAGTTTCAGAGTCTCGCCTTCTAGCAAGTAAATCCCCAATGTTGACTGCGTTCCCGCCGGACCGCCGGCCTTGCTAATCATGTCGATGGCCTTTGGATTCTGAGTGGTATCAAGCTGGATGGTGTTGGTGACATTTACGTCGGTTCCCCAAAGCGTCATCACATCGCCAGCAATCGTGAGCGCCATCTTCTTGTATTGTTCAACTTGAATGGCCAGAGTGGGCGGATCGGTCTGAAACTCCACCACATGCCAATCCCCTTGCAGCGCCTTGAGGTCGCCCGTGACTGGTGGATTGCTGGCAGCATTGCCATTCGTCGGAGTGCTCGGCGAGACCGCAGCCGAGGCGGCTCGCTGGAAGACCATTACCGTTTGATTGCGACCTTCGTCTGGCTTGAACTCCGTCGGGCGTTTGACATTTCGCTCCGTCAAACTCAGCTTCAATGTCTCACCGTCGATCGAGTAGATACCCAAGATTGTCTTGCCTTTCAGAGTACCGTCGAGTGGAGTCAAGTCGATGGCCTTGGGCTTTTGAGTTGGGTCGAGCTTAAACGTCGACCGTTGCGTAAAGCCTTGGCCCGCTCTCGTGAAGGTGTCTCCGCTGATCGTGCATTTCCACGATTTCAACAAAGCAAGTCCTGCTGCCTCCAGAGGTGGATTGGACTGATAGTCAACCAACTGCCATTCCCCTTGCAGCGCCTTGAGGTCGCCCTCCAATTTGTTGGCGAGAGTGTTTGCTGGAACACTCGGAGCCGTGCCGGTCGAGTTGGCGCGGTTCGAGACATCCCACACCTTCACCGTCTTAACCCCGGCCACTGCCAGCCGTTTCCCATCCGCGCTAAACGCCACGCTGCGGACACCGCTGGTGTGCCCTTTCAACGTGAGCGTCTCCTGACCGCTCGTGGTGTCCCAAATCTTCACCGTCTGATCCCCGCCTGCCGATGCCAGCCGTTTGCCATCCGGACTAAACGCCACGCAGGTGTGCCCTTTCAGTGTGAGCATCTCCTGACCGCTCGCGGCGTTCCACACCATTACCGCCCGACCTCCGCCTGCCGCCGCCAGCCGTTGCCCATCCGGGCTAAACGCCACGCTCCGGACCGCGCCGGTGGGCCCTTTCAATGTGAGCAGCTCCTGACCGCTCGTGGTATCCCACACCTTCACGGTCCGATCGTCGCTTGCCGAGGCCATCCGTTTCCCATCCACGTTCAACGCCACGCTCATGACCTTATCAGTGTGCCCTTTCAACGTGAGCGTCTCCTGACCGCTCGTGGCGTCCCACACCTTCACCGTCTGATCCCAGCTTGCCGACGCCAGCCGTTTCCCATCGACGCTAAACACCACGCTCCAGACCAAGCCGGTGTGCCCCTTCAAAGTGAGTGTCTCCTGACCGCTCGAGGCGTCCCACACCTTCACCGTCTGATCGAAGCTTGCCGACGCCAGCCGTTTCCCATCCGCGCTAAACCCGACGCTATAGACATAGCCGGTGTGCCCTTTCAATGTGAGCAACTCTTGACTGCTCTCGGCATCCCACAACTTCACCTCTCCCGTTGTGGAATTGCCGCTGGTTGACGCCAGCCGTTTCCCGTCCGCGCTAAATGCCACGCCATAGACCAGGCCGATATGCCCATTCAACGTGAGCGGCTGCTGAGCACCGACCACTTGCGGGAACGAGTTGATCGGCTTCACGGTATCGCCGCTGGCGGGAGCGGGAGTCTGCTCCTGATTCGCTGGCGGATCACCTGCGACGTTGGCCGCTGGTGCTTCAGGCCAAAGCATCCATGACAGCAGTGCGATCACCAACACGCCGCCTCCCGCCGACACTCCGATGAGCAATCCGCGATTCGAGGACTTGGACTTCTTCCCTTTGCCTTTTCCGGTACTCTTTCGCGACACCTCCCCGCGCAAGGCCGATGACTTCCCTCCGCGCGACTTCACCGGAGCATCCGACGGTTCGTCCTCGAAGTCCTCCTCGGCCGAGTCTCCCAAGTCCCACTCGTCGTCGAGCGATTCCGCTTGGACTTTCGGCTTGGGGATGCTGAGCAATTTCTGGCACGCGGGACACTTCACCTTCTTCCCCGCAAGTTCGTCTTTGACCGCGAGTTTCTTCCCGCACGAACACGCAACTTTGATCGGCATGAAAGATTCTTTCCGTCGCAAAGAGGAGTCATCGGCCATCAATCGCAAGGAGAACTACTTGCGGCCCAAAGAGTCAACCCACAGATACACGGACAAAACAGACGCGACCACCAAAGGGACGTTGATCGAAAAGTGAACGGCGTTCGAGGCGTGTCTTGGGATCAGAGAATGTCCGATGGTGAACGCGACAAATGCCACCAAGAGAAACAGCCACTGTGCCAGCCCACTACTTTCATGAAAGAAGCGTCGCTTCAACGGGAACGCCTGCGCGAGCGCGTCGTAAAAGTCTGAGAAGTTGTCACCCCAGTCCCTCACTTGCGCCGTTCCCGTCCGTGTCTTGAGCACCAGGTAGCCCCTTTTGTTTTTGACGTGGTAGGTGTGAAAGCTCGTTACATCAGCCACCGGGCAAACGAAGTGCTGTTCCGGTGAAAACCGACAGTATCTGCTGCGCGAGTAGCAGTTCTCAAATTGAATCACATTCGACGTGCGATCCACGACGATGGAGACCCGCTTGCCGGAGTTGAACTCGTAGCGATAGACGAGCGACTTGTGGCGCTTCGGAATGTGCTCCGAATCTTGCTCCGATTGGATCGGCATCTGGATGTTCTCCGAAGATTGTTCGACGCTGTTCTGAGCACGAATCTGGACCTTTTCCGCATTCTGTCATCGTGGAGGCGCACCCAGCATGAGCAGTTCGCGACCGGTCGTCGTGTCCCAGACTCGGATCGTCTCGTCCATGCTGCCGGACACCAGCCGCTTACCGTCAGGACTAAATGCAATGCTCTCGACTGAGGCGGCATGTGATTTCAAGGTGCGTACTACTTGGCCGTTCGTCACGTTCCACAACTTGATGTCGGCGGGAAAGAGTGCGCCGGTGGAAACTCCACCGGCTGCCGCCATCCACTGACCGTCCGGGCTGAAGGCCACGCTGTTGACCTGACCGCTATTGGTGGCTTTCAGCGTGAAGAGTTCCTGGCCACTGCTGGCATCCCACATTTTCGCCACCTCTGAAAAAGTTGCCGCTGCCAGCCGCTTGCCGTCGTGACTGGCGGCTACGCTCTTGATCGAAAATTGTCCGGCTTTCAAAGTGAGCTTCTCCAATCCCGTGGTCGCGTCCCACAACTTGACTTCGTTCTCATCGGGCTTTTTCACAAACAACGCGCCGCTTCCAGACACGATCCATTTCCCATCCGGGCTAAACGCCACGCTCGCGACAGGATGGAGGTGCCCTTTCAACGTCATCGTTTCCAAGCCACTCATGGGATCCCAAACCTTCACCGTCTTGTCCCACAGGGCCGACGCCAGACGTTTTCCGTCTGGACTGAATGCCACGCTCGCAAACACGCCACCGGTGTCTGCCTTCAGCGTGTGTGTCACCAGGCCACTGCTCGCATCCCACACCTTCAGTTCGCCCGACAGACCGCTCAGCGAGGCCAGCCATTTTCCGTCTGGGCTGTACGCCACGCTTTTGACCGCGCTGTTGTGCCCTATCAACGAAAGAGTTTCCTGACCGCTGCTGGAATCCCACACTCTCACCGTCTGATCCGTACTGCCCGACACGATGCGCTGACCGTCCAGGCTAAACGCCACGCTCGTCACTGTTCCCGTGTGTCCTTTGAGTCCGGGCAACTCCGGGCGATCGACCACGTCCACGATCTCCACGGTGCCGAACGGTGACGCCGCCCCCATTCGTTTCCCGTCTGGACTGAACGTCAAACCTAATGCGGACGACGTCATCGACTTGCTCATCAATTGGCCGGTCACTGGGTTCCACTCTTTGACGGCCCCATTGGTGTCGTTGGACGCCAGTCGTTTGCCATCCGGACGAAACGCGACTCCCTGGATGATGACCGAGTGCCCCTTGAGAGTTTGCGTCTCCTGCCCGGTTACGGCGTCCCACACCCTGACCGTCGTGTCGAAACCTCCCGACGCCAGTTGTTTCCCATCCGGACTAAACGCCAAGCCCCAGACGACGCCGATGTGTCCCTTCAACGTCAGCACTTGTTGCCAACTCGTGGTGTCCCAAACATTGATCTCGCCGCTGCCCGCCGCCAGACGCTTCCCGTCGGGACTGAATGCCACGCTCAAGAACGAGGCCATTGAGCTCGTCAATGTCTGCAATTCTTGACCACTCGTGGTGTCCCAGACTTTGATCGACTCAGCGGTGGACGCCAACGTCTTCCCATCCGGGCTAAACGCGACGTTTGTCACCAGAGCCGTGTGCCCATTCAATGTCAGTGTCTCGCGACCAGTGACTGCGTCCCAGATTTTGACCGACATATCGTGACTGGCCGACGCGAGCCGCTTCCCATCCGGGCTGAACACGACTCTTTGGACGATGCCGGAGTGCCCATTCAACGTATGTATTTCCTTGCCGCTGGCCGCGTCCCAGACCTTCACTGTCTTATCCCAGCTTGCCGTCGCCAACCGTTTCCAATCGGGGCTGAATGCTACGCTCACGATCATTCCCGTGTGTCCCTTCAGCACGAGCATCTTCTTCCCCGGACTCGTCACAACGGTCGGGCCACCTGGCACACCGGCAAGGAATGGGAACGCGTTCGGGGCTGGCTTGAGCAGAGTGACCCAGCTCCAAAGCGACACCGCCACAAGGCTGCCGCCGATCGCGAGCTTCAGCACGTCCGACCGGGACAACCATTTTGATTCGCGCTCGTCCGCTCCAATCTCTCGCACGGCATTTGTGTCGGCAGCGGCGCGTTCATCCGTTCGCAAGATCTCGCGACATCTCGACAGCAGGCGAATCACACTGAAAAGCCCGATCAACGCCAAAATGCCGTAGGCGAACGACAGCAGCGTGAGCATGGGATTTCGCATCAGCATGAATGGCATTGGCTGCTGACCGCGAAACACACCCAGCCAGATGGCTGAACCAATCGCCATGAGCACCAACACGCGGTTGGCTCTGCGGGTGATTTCGGAGCGATCAAGGAACTCGCCCAGCCACCTCAGAAACAAAAAGAACGAGGCGTGCGCCGTCAGCAACACGAACTGCGGCAGCCACCGGCCGACTCGCAGTGAAAACAGGACGTTCCACTGCGTCATCGCGGAGATCAGCAGGCTGAGGAAACCGCCGATCACCGCGACCAACAAGATGTCCCGCCCCCGCATCTTGGAGGGAACCGTCAGGCACAAACCAAAGCCGACCGTGATGAAGACCTCTGCGATCAAGTTGGCGTACCCGACTCCGCGAATGACGCGCACGAACGTCACGAGGTCACCTTGATGCAGCGTCGGTGCACACAAGACGTAGGTCGCGCCAAAGAAGATCAATAGAAAGCCAAAGAAGTAGCACGAAACTCCCGCTCGCACTTTCGAGGCTTGTGTGTTTCTCAAGTCGAATGTGAGCTGCCAGAGGATGGCGCGCATCTCTGGTGAGAGAGGCTTGGGCGGTTTCGCCTCGGATCTGATTTCCTGCCGTGAGGTTTGATCTCCGTTCGATTCGCCCTGAGAGGGTGCCGATTCGAGTGCGGCAGACGGCTTGACTCCACTGGCTCTTTCCGGAACTTCAGCCTGTCCGTCGTCAGAATCGTCGTTCGAGAAATCCTCGAAGTCCCGCTGATCTTTCGGCGACAGCTTTTCGGCCACAGCCTTGGAAAGATTGAGCACTTGGCCACACGCGGGGCATTTCACCTTTCGTCGCGCAAACTCGTCCTCGGCCGAGAACTTCTTGCCGCACTCACAGATGATCTTGATCGCCATATTGAAGTTCTCCGAACATGCTCAGCAGAAAGCCGAAGAAGACGCAGGAGATTCCCAGAGGAACTTTGGTCGCTTGGAGTGCCGCCTTCAAATCTCTGGTCTCGCTCGGCGATCGCTTGCGATTCGAGCCTGGTTCGCTCGCGAACATCTTGAACGGCGACACCGCAGACTCCTCGCGTTCTCGATTCGGATTCGCTGTGCCGCTCGACAGAAACGAAGGGAGGCTGGGCCGCTGCTGACAATAGGGACATTGCCGGCGCTGCCCAACGAGCTGATCCTCGACGGTGAAGTTCTTGCCGCATTCGCAAGTGACATCAATTGCCATCTTGAAGCTCTCCGAGTGTCTTTTGTTGCCGAGAGGTCCAGTGACGCACTCGACTTCGAGAAATTCAGGAGCCATTCCCCGACTGTTGCGTCCGCTGCAATTGGCGAAGCGCTTGCAGGATCTCGCTGGATTGCTCCTTGGTCAGATACTGGCCGGTCCGAATCTTCTTGGCGGTGTGCAGGACGATCTCGTGATGTTCCTCCCCACCACGACCGTTTGTGTGCTGATCCTGAACCTCCACGACATCCATCCAATCGAAGTGCTGAGTTTTGCCGAGTTTGCCCACGCCGGTGAAAACGGTTCCCAGACCTCCTTGAATGGTGATCTCAATTCGCCCACCAAGACGCATCGCGCCCAGGCAGCCAACCACCAAAACGCCAGTCAGGACCAGAGGCAGAAACCAAAGGGCGGACAAAGGACTTTTTTGGCTTAATACAAACCACAACAGTGTAAGCACGAGGAAGCCATTCAAAGTGCCGATCATCAGGAACGGTAACGCTTCGGTGACTGATCGTGTCGATGCCACGAGCCGCCAACTCCGTTCGGTGACCTCCAAAGAAACGTCTGACCGAAAACGCCGAGTAGCGGGGCGGTGATTCTTCAAGTCGTGTTCGGGTTCGACGGAGATGCTCGCTTCATCCACTCGAACCCTCGACCCGCATTCGGGACACTTCACGATTTGCCCTGCGGAGTCATTCGTGACGCCGAACTCTCGACCGCATTCGCAGGTGACATCAATTGCCATCTTGGTGGTTTCCAAATCTCTGTTGAGTTTTCCAATGACTCGCTCGGCATCGTGAACATCACGAGGCATCATCAGCCTGTCCCGTCTGCTGCAACTGGCGAAGCGCTTGCAGGATCTCTCTGGCTTGATCCTCGGTCAGAAATTGTCCGGTCCGAATCTTCTTGGCGGTGTGCAGGACGATCTCGTGATGTTCCTCCCCACTACGACCGGTTATGTGCTGATCCTGAATCTCCACCGCATTCGTCCAATCGAAGTGCTGAGTTCTGCCGAGTTTGCCCACGCCGGTGAAAACGGTTCCCAGACCTCCTTGAATGGTGATCTCAATTCGTCCACCAAGACGCATCGCGCCCAGGCAGGCAATCACCAAAAAGAGAGTCAGGAACAGAGGCAGAAACCAAAGGACGGACAAAGGACTTTTATGGCTTAATGGCCAAGTGTCAGTCAAAGGTAGTCACCCGCGGCGTTGCGTGGTGACAAAGTGTCAGTCAAAGGTAGTCACTGTTT
>SYJG01000402.1 GCA_005798445.1 Planctomyces sp. | reverse complement strand
TTGAACAACCAAGCCAAACTGGTGTCGAGAAAATCCCACGGCTTCCGCACCTCGCGAGTCGCCGAACTCGCACTCCTCCACCAACTTGGAAACCTCCCTGAAAAACAAATCACTCACAGATTCTGCTGAGGAACCTGATTTCAACACAGAGACACAGAGGGCACAGAGGTAAAACTCATGGTCGTCCCCTCTCTGTGCCCTCTGTGTCTCTGTGGTGAATCCCCTCATGAAATCCCAATCGCCGTGGCCGTCGCGTACTCGCGACAGTGGGACATCGTGACGAGAATCTCGCCGATGCCAAGTTCTTTCGCGAGATTGGCGGTTGAGCCGTGCAGCACAACACGCGGGCGGCCGGATTCCTCGGTGACGACTTCGATCTCTTGAAAGTGCGTCCCTTGGATGAAGCCGGTGCCGAGCGCTTTCATCACCGCTTCTTTCGCGGCCCAGCGGCCGGCGAACGGCTCGGCGGAGAACTTGCGTTGCTGGCAGTAGGCGATCTCGCCGGGGGTGAAGATGCGGTTCACGAACGAGTCCCCGTGCCGCTCGATCATCTTTTCGATCCGCTCGACCTCGACGATGTCCGTACCCAGTCCGACGATCACGACGTTGCTCCTCCCCAACTCGGCCGCGCGAGCTTATCGTGTGTCGCAATGCCCCGCCAACGTCCGAACGTAGGGTGGGTCGAGTCATCGAGACCCACCAGAATGATCGGTGGGTCTCGCGATGCTCGACCCACCCTACGACCGGTCAACGCCCGCCAACCTTCCCGCCGGAGACCGATCATGCCTGCCGATCCCGTTCAAACGCATGTCGTGAAGTCGTTCGCCAACGAAGCCTCGCTGGTCTCGTGCCGCTTCGATCCGAGCGGCCGATTCGTGTTCGTCGGCTTGCAGCACTCGAAGGTCGTCCGCTGGGACATGACCAGCGGCGCGAAGACCGACCTCGAAGGGGGCCACGATTCATGGGTGCGTGCGATCGCGTTCGCGAACAAAGGGGAGACGGTCCTGACCGGCGGACACGACGGCCGGCTCGTCTGGTGGCCGACGGCTGCCGAGAAGCCGGCTCCGATCCGCAAAGTCGAAGCGCATGCCGGCTGGATTCGAGCGATCGATGTCAGCCCGGACGGACAATTCGTCGCGTCCTGCGGGAACGACTTGAAAGTGAAACTCTGGAAGGTCGATGACGGCAGCCTCGTCCGCGAGATGACCGGTCACGAGCGGCACGTCTACAACGTCGCGTTTCATCCGGGAGGCAAGAACCTGATCTCCGGCGACCTGATTGCGAATTTCATCGACTGGGAAGTCGAGACCGGCAAGGCTCTGCGATCGTTCAAAGTCCCGACGCTCCACAAATACGACCCCGGCTTCATGGCCGACTACGGCGGGCCGTACTCGTTGCATTTCGCGAAGGACGGCAAGTCGTTCGTCGCCGGCGGCATCACGAACGTCTCGAACGCCTTCGCCGGTGTCGGCAATCCCGCCTTCTGCATGATCGACTGGGAGACCGGTAAAGAGACGATCGCCCATCTCTGCAAGTCGGGCCTGAACGGCAAAGCTTTCGGAGCGGTTCTGCACCCGGAGAACTTCCTGATCGGCGGAGTCGGCGGAGGTGGCGGCGGACACCTCTTCTTCTGGAAGCCAGGCGAGAAGAACGAATTCCACACGTTCAACATCGGCAACGCGATCCGCGACCTCGCGCTGCACCCGGACGGGATTCAGCTCGCGACGGCGCATCACGACAAGCAGTTGCGCTTGCTGGCGATGAAGCCGAAGGGGTAGTTTTCAAACCGCGTTGTGTGCCGACCGATTGAGTGCAAAGTGCCGAGTGAAGAGTGCAAAGTGAAAAATGTCGAACAGACTGCTTTCACGTCGTCCGCATTCTTCACTTTGCAGTTTGCACTCTTCACTTTGCACTGAGTTCCGGCTTCGCCACGCTACACTTTCGGTTCCCAGCCTTTGCGGTACTCGCGGCCCCAGAGCTTCATTGCGTCGGCATCGTCCTTGATCTTCTTCGTCTGCGGATCGAGATGCAGCGTGTGGCCGGTGCGGTAGGCGATGTTGGCGAGATGGCACAGCAGCGTGCTCGCCTGACCGATGGCGATCTCTGAGTTCGGCGTTTTGCCGGTGCGGATCGCGTCGAGGAAGTTGCCCATGTGAATCACGTCGCCGTTGCCGACGTCGTTCGTCTTCTTCTCGACCTCTTTGCCTTGCAGATCGAGGATGCGCATTCCTGGTTCCAGTTGCAGCGTTCCCTCGCTGCCGTAGAACGTGACGAACGGCAGATTCTCACCGCGCCGAGGATGACAACTGCTGACGTCCCAGGAGATGGCTTTGTCGCCGAAGTCGAACATCGCGACGCCGGTGTCGGGCGTCTCTTGGTCGTCATCGTGAGCGTATCGTCCGCCGACGAACGAGACGGTTGATGGGCAGTCGACTCCCAAGCCCCAGCGGGCGACATCGAGGCCGTGGATGCCGTTGTTGGCCATCTCGCCGCCGCCCCAGTGCCAATGCCAGTGCCAGTTGTACGGAATCAAGTTGGACTTGTACGGCCGATCGGGAGCCGGGCCTTGCCACAAGTCATAATCGAGATGCGGCGGCGGAGCCTGCACGACTCCCTTGCCGATCGGACCGCGCAGGCTGTTGTAGACACAACGAGCCATCATCACTTTGCCGATCGCTCCCGCCTTGAGCTTCTCGATCCCCTCTTGCACGACCGGCCAACTGCGACGCTGGTTGCCCATCTGCACGACCCGCTTATTTTTGCGAGCCGCCGCAACGATCATCTCGCTCTCCGCCGCGTTGTGGCTGCCGGGCTTCTCGACGTAGACGTGCTTACCTGCCGACATCGCCAAGATCGCTGCCGGAGCGTGCCAGTGATTGCAGGTCGCGATGAAGACCGCATCGAGCGTCGGATCTTCGAGCATCTTGCGGAAATCGGTCACACCTTGCGGAGTCCGGCCGATCTTGTCGGTGACAATCTTCTGCCCACGCTCCAATCGGTTTGCATCGACCTCGCAGAGATACGCGATCTCGACATTCTTGTCCTTCTCCATCTTGAGCAGCGCATCGACGTGTCCGAGTCCACGGCTCAACCCCATCACGCCGACGTTCAACTTGCGAGTCTCGGCATCGTCGGCGGAAACCCTCGTCACACCCGACGCCCACAAACCGGCTCCGAGCGCGGCGCTCGCCTGCAAGAAGTCACGACGATCGAACGACGAAGTCAACGGATTCGGCGAGTGGGTCATGGCAGGAGACTCCTCAAGACGGGAAGCGAGCGGCGCGCATCACTTCGAAGCGCGAGGCGGACAAGCTATCGCAAGCTAATGAACCTCGCGAGCGTCACGATTCGAGCTTCTCGACGTCCGCCAAATCCTGCAGTCGACCAGCCGCACGCTTATTGGCCTTCAGACTCTCGACGTCGATGAAATTCACCGGGACTCCATCAAACTCGACGATCACTTTGCGCTTGAAGCAGGTCGCGAAATCGACTCCAGCCAACGATGTCAGAACATCGATCCGGTTCGGTGGAAACCCCATTTGAAGCATGCGATCTGGTTGCTCGAAGTCGGCCGCTTTGACCCCCAGCGATTCAAAACCGAAGTCGGCAAACGCTCGCACCACGCGCTTCGCATTGGCTGCCGTGCAGTCCACCCAAACGTCAAGGTCTTTCGTGTAGCGAGGATGGCCGTGCATTGCCACCGCGTACCCGCCAACGACCAAGTATCGCACGCGGCTAGCGTTCAACGATGCGATAAACTCTTTGAAGTCTTGGCTCAGCTCCATGCTTCCATCCGTGATACTCGCGGCGAATTTCTTCCAAGGCGGCCACTCGTGCCTGTGGTGTTTGTGTCCGCCAAAAGGCCGTGTCGCTCGGCTCTTCGCCGATCCGGCTGATCGTTAGGACTGGTTGAATCTTTCGTCGTCGCTTCATGACATTCTCAAAGGACGCTTGCGCCGTGGCCATCGACAAACACTTGGCTACCGGGTTTTGCGAAGCTGCTGCGAAGATAGGCCATTGCCAAGAATCTGTCAGCACCTAGGAGACGATCCCGAGCGGCGGATGTAATCGTGCCGATGACTTTGGCATCTGGGGGCGGCTTATCGAAAACATATGTGTCGTCCGCGAGGAACGTTTCCGACGAAAGTTCGAGACGACACAGTTGCCTGTTGACGTGCCCCATCGCGTCGATTCGGGCAATTGGTTCTTGGCCGAGATAGCAGCCCTTCGTGAACGAGATCGCCTGTGACGTGCGGCCAGCTTCCTGAGCAAGATTGTCCTCGGTGATGTCGCGGCCGTAGAGCGGAAAACCGGCGGCGATGCGTAATGAATGAAATGTCTCAGAAAAGTCCCCGACACTAAGCACTTTTGCGCCGGCATATGTCAGCGTCTGAATCGCCTTATCCTCTTGATCTATCGGAATTGAAATCAGCCAAGTGGGCGAGCCAAACCAATCGACTCGTCGCACGGAGCGAGCCGGCAACAAAACGCTTCCGTGTGCAAGATGTTCGTTGCGGGCTAACGTCGTTACGGAGAGTCCAAGCCGTTCGAGCAATGCCGTTGATGGTTCGCCAACCAACAAACATTCGAAGAACTCGGCTGAGCGATCCGTAAAGTTGACGTCTTCGGTGATAACGTACTTCTCGAAGTGCGGTAGCAGCTCCATGGCTGCGCTGTGTACCGATTCGAGCCACAGCGAATCCCGCTCGGCGAAGACAAAGATGTGGCCGAGGACTTTGCCGTTCACGTTCGTGACGAACGCCTCGCACCCCTGTCCCGGTTGCAACTTTTTGATGTCGTTGGTGCAGAAGCTGTGCAGGAACTTCACTCGGTCGCGGCCGGTGACTTCGATCTGCGTTCGCATGGAGACATCGAACAACAACGCTCCGTCAACTCGTAACTCGCTACTCATCACTCGCCACTCTTTCATCACCGGGGCTTGGGCCGGAATTTGATGTCGTCGATGTCCAGCCGGCCGGTCGCTCCGTTGAGTCCGATGCGGATGATCGCTTCGCGGGCTTCTTTCGGGACGGGTATGACGCCGCCGACGGTGTCCCATTCGGTGTCACGCAGCCACGGGCCGATCACGAGCGATTCGATTTCCTTGCGGTTCTGGTCGTAGAAGTGAATCACGAACATCGGCTTTTGATACGACTCACTGCCGGGTCGGATTTTCTCGACCCGCACCTGCAACGCGATCGAGACCGAGCCGATCTTGCGGCCGTCGATCGCCATCCCTTGCAGAGCTTGAGCCAGCCGGCCAGGATCGTCGTTTTCCATCCGCAAGAAAACTTTGCCGTCAGGTGGTGTCTCGGTCAGCAACTCCGTCAGTCGCTGGTAGTGCCAACTGTCGGGCAGGCCGTCTTTGTTCTCGTCGATCTCGAAGCTGGCGTTGAGCAATCGCGGATGCAGCGGATCGGGCTGAGCTTGCCGCAGGTCTTCCGACTTACCGGTCATCGGCACGAACAGCGTCGGGATCAGTTTCTTCTGTTCGAGCTTGCCGTCCTTCTTCTCAAAGAGATGAAACGCCTGCTGGTAGCGTTCGCCGAGCGGGATGAGCAGCTTGCCGCCGTCCTGGAGTTGCTCGACCAGCGGCACTGGAACGTTTTCCGGCGAGCAGGTGACGATGATCTTGTCGAACGGCGCGTGCTCCGGCCAACCGAGATATCCGTCGCCCACTTTGCAGAAGACGTTGTTGTATTCCAGCTTCTTGAGCTTCCGAGCCGCTTCTTTGCCGAGCGGTTCGACGATCTCGATCGTGTAGACCTCTTTGACCAATCCGCTGAGCACCGCCGCCTGATAGCCGCTGCCGGTGCCGATTTCGAGTACCCGATCGGTGGCTTTCGGCTCGATCGTCTCAGTCATGTACGCGACGACGAACGGCGGCGAGATCGTCTGCTGGTTGCCGATCGGTAATGCCGTGTCGTGATAGGCATCCTTCAGTTGTGCTGGCTTCACGAACTCGTGCCGAGGGACCGTCCGCATCGCATCGAGCACGCGTGGGTCTTTGACCCCTTCCCGCTCGATGCACTCCTTGACCATGCGATGCCGAGCATCGCGAAACTTGTCCGACGACTGAGCGAAGACGAAGGCCGTTGTCGCGACGACCAACAGGGTAACCAAGGTCCAACGTTGTCGTTCCATTGGAGGACTCCAGACGAACGGCGACTACTTGAAATCAGACGGATTTCCGAACAGTCCACCGGAGCGTGGTTCGTCTCGTTCGCGGCCGCCCTTGAGCGGGGTCTTCCGTTTTGGCGGCGGAGCAGCGGGTTCTTCCGGAGCTTCCTCTGGCGGAGGTGCGGCCGGTTCGGGCTTAGCCTTGAGCGCTTTCAGCGACAGGCTGATGCGGTGCTTGACCGGATCAACGGTTTGAACTTGGGACTCGATCGTTTGGCCGGCAGAGACCACGTCCGTGACGCGGATGACTCGTTTGTAGTCCAGTTCGCTGATGTGGATCATGCCCTCAACGCCCGGTTCGAGTTCCACGAACGCTCCGAAATCGGTTGTTCGCGTCACCTTGCCGCTGACCGTTTGGCCTTGGAAGTATTTCGAGGCTGCCAAGTCCCACGGGCTGTGGCTCGTTTGCTTGATGCTGAGGCCGATCTTCTTTTTGTCGTCGCTGATCGTGACGACTTTGACCTTCACCGCCTGACCTTCGGCGAGCACTTCGCTGGGATGCTTGATGTGCTGCCAGCTCATCTGGCCTATGTGAACGAAGCCGTCAATGCCGCCCAAGTCCACGAATGCGCCGTAGTCTTTGACCGACTTCACAGTGCCGTCGAGCGTCTGGCCGACTTCCAGCGTGCTGAGAATTCGCTCTTCGGCCTGCGCGCGTTCTTCGAGCAGCAATGCTCGGCGGCTGACGATCAGGTTTCGCTTCGCCTTGTTCGCTTCGATGATTTTGACCGTCAGCTTTTGGCCGATGAACGAGTCGAGATTCTCGATGAACCGCAGATCGACTTGCCCTGATGGGAGGAATCCTCGCAGCGATCCGACGGTGACTTCCAGTCCTCCCTTGTTCGATTTTGTGACCATGCAGTCGACGACGAGTCCCGCTTGCACGGCGTCCCAGTTGCCGGAGACCTTTTGACGACCGCTCGGCAAGCTGACATGAATCAGTCCCTCTTCCGGGCTGACCTTGTGAACGATGACGTCGATCTCGGTACCGACGGCCGGGATTTCTTTTCCCTCGTATTGCTTGAGCGGCAGGATTCCCTGCGAACGGAAGCCGAGGTCCAGAAACATGTCCTCACCGTGCAGTAGTGCGATCTTCCCCTTGAGGCGTTTCCCTTGATGCAGCGAGTCTTCGGCCGGAGCTTCCGCGACCGCCGTCGTCACCGTGCCGAGTGCTCCTTCGGCCGAGGTCGCACCACCACCCATCGCCGCGTTGATCTCCGCTTCGAGTGCCGCGTCGAGCTCTTGTTCGAGCGGAACTTCGACGGAAGGTTGTTGGCGCGGAATCGGAGCTTCGCGCATCGGCCGCGATTCCCGTTCGGCTTCGGCGTCGATGTCTCGCGCCCGCTCGCGGTTCTCTTCCAGCTTGGCGGGAGCGATCGAACCGACCGCTTTGAATTCTTCGGTCCCCGTTGGGCTGAGCGTGACTCGTGGGGTTGACTCATCGGCGGTCGAAGTCGTCGACGCGAAAGAGCCAGAAGTCACAACGGAATCGGTAGGGGCGAGGGAGGGATCGGCAGACATTCGGGGGACATCCTGAAACACAACCAAGTCACGAGTTCGCGGGGAGGCGAGAACCGTTCAAATCCGCTTGGCTGACGCGGTCGAACTGGCGGGAGAGCATATCGGCGAGCAAATCAATCGCAATGCTCGCCGTCATTCGTCATTGAACAACGACGAGCAACTGCTCGGCCGCCGCGCGGCCCATCGCCACCGATCGGTCTCCGCGACGCAGCGACACGAGTCCGGCGGCCTCGTTGACCTGTTCCACCAGAGCGGTCGCGCCGATCGACAAATCCGATTCGGTGAGGTATCGCAAAAAGTCGGCGTCTTGATTGAGCACTCGCACCAATCGCACCTTTGATCCAACCGAAACGCCGTTGAGCGGCCGGCTTTCCTCGCCGTTGCTTCGGAGGTTGCCGTCCGCCGTCGGGATCGGATCGCCGTGCGGATCGCACGCCGGGTTGCCGAGGAAATCATCGATGCGGTCGATCAGAAAATCGCTGACCGCGTGCTCCATGTTCTCCGCCTCTTCGTGGACTTGATCCCACGTCAGGCCGAGCGTCTGCACGAGGAACAGCTCAATCAACCGATGCCGCCGCAGCATTCGCAGCGCGAGCGTGCGGCCCGCCTCAGTCAAACTGACCCCTTCATACGGCCGATAGCTGGCCAGCCCCGCCTCGGCCAACGCCTTCTGCATGCTGGTAACAGTGCCGGGCGAGACATTCAAACTCTGCGCGAGCTTTCCCGTTGAGACCGACGACGAATTTGTCGAGGCACCGATCTGCCAAATGGCTTTGAGATAGTTTTCGACAGTCAAACTAGGCATGAGGCACGTTCGCGTTTGTAGGATGGGCACTCTTGCCCATCGCAGGAAAGGACGGGCAAGAGTGCCCGTCCTACACAGATCACAACTCGGCACCGCACGCATCGCAGCGCCCGTTGGCGTGAGACGTCTGCTGGCCACATTTTGGACACGCGAGCGTCGCGTGCCCACTCTGCACCGATTTGAACAGGCCGAGCATCGCCGACAACCCTTTGACCAATCCGAAGATCAATGCCAAGCCAACCACGGCGACGATGATCAATCCGACAAAACTGATGCCCATCATTAATGTCCATTCGTCATTGCAACTCGCCGCCGCAGTGCTCACACGTCTTGCCGCTGGAGGACGTTTGCTGACCGCAGTGGTAACAGGTCAGCGTCGCGGACTGTTCTCCCCAATCGAGCAGTGAATCGAGACTCACCCCACAACACCAGCAGACCACCAACAAAACCAGAACGCTCAGCACCAGGACTGCCAACAGCCCGCCGATGACGTTTCCGAAGACGTAGTAGAACCACATACGGCACCTCGTCCGGCGAGATGGCCTCGAAACAAACCGCTGGTCATGTCACGCTCCAACACCGACCGTTCCCGCTTCGATGCTGGGTACGGGGATGAACTCGCCATGCTGACGCATCCCCTCAATGTGAAACTCGATCGCCTCTCGAATCAACGTTTCCAACTCTTCGCGGGTCTTCCCCGTTGCGATGCAGCCTGGAAGGTCCGGGACATACGCGGACCAATTGTTCGGACCGCGTTCATAGAGCACGGTGTATTCGGTCATGTCTTGTCCTCTTCCAGTTGGGCCTGTTTCAACACACTCTTCAGTGTTTTGGGATGCACGTCGTCGGTCGGATGACCTGAGACCGTCACCGTTCCAGTTTTCGCCGAATGCACCAGTTGTCGATGGCTGCCTCGTGTTCGTTCGACTTGCCAGCCATCATCGTGCAGGAGCCGCAGCAAGTCACGCACTTTTATGGGCATCGGCTACCCCACCACCTTTTGGAACCGAGCCACCGCCTCTTCGACCTTCTCGCGGCTGTTGAAGGCGGACAAGCGGAAGTAGCCTTCGCCCGCCGCTCCGAAGCCGCTGCCGGGTGTGCCGACGAGGTGCGCCTTCGACAACAACAGGTCGAAGAAGTCCCAACTTGACAGGTTGCGCGGAGTCTTTAGCCAGACGTACGGAGCGTTCACTCCGCCGTGGACTTCGATGTTTGCTCGCTGCAAGCCCTCGCGGATCAGCCGCGCGTTTGTCAGGTAGAACGCGATCATCTCGCGAATCTGTTGCTTGCCTTCGGGCGAGTAAATCGCGGCGGCGGCTTTTTGGATTGGGTACGACACGCCGTTGAACTTCGTGCTCTGCCGACGATTCCACAGCGGGTGAATGTCGATGCTCTCGCCGGACGAGGTCTTTCCCTTCAGCGCCTTCGGAACGACCGTGAACGCGCAGCGCGTTCCGGTGAAGCCAGCGGTCTTGCTGAAGCTGCGGAACTCCAGAGCGACATCCTTCGCGCCGGGAATCTCGAAGATCGAGTGCGGCACCGTCGGATCGGTGATGTACGACTCGTAGGCCGCGTCGTAGAGGATGATCGCGTCATTGGCCTTCGCGTACTCGACCCACTTGGTCAGCGCCTCTTTGCTGATGACCGTCCCCGTCGGGTTGTTCGGGAAGCAGAGATAAATCAGATCGACCTTCCGATCCGGCAGCGCGGGAGTGAACCCGTTCGCGGCGGTCATAGGGATGTAGACCAGCCCGCCGTAGCGCCCCGCGTCGTCAGCCGGGCCGGTGTGTCCCGCCATGACATTCGTATCGACGTAGACCGGGTAGACCGGATCGGTCACGGCGATGACATTGTCGTCGCCGAAGATGTCGAGGATGTTTCCCGTGTCGCACTTCGAGCCGTCCGAGACGAAGATCTCGTCCGCCGACACATCCGCTCCGCGAGCCTGATAGTCGTTCTGCGCGATCGCCTTCCGCAGGAATTCGTAGCCCTGCTCTGGCCCGTAGCCTTTGAAGGTGTCTCGCTTCGCCATCTCATCGACGGCCTGATGAAACGCCTGGACGACCGCTGGGATCAGCGGTTCGGTGACGTCACCGATCCCCAGCCGAATGATGTTGGCCGAGGGATTCTCCGCCGCGAACTTCGCCACGCGGCGACCGATTTCCGGGAAGAGGTATCCCGCCTTGAGCTTCAGATAATTGTCGTTGATGCGAGCCATGATGCGTTGCTTGTGAATGCGAGGAACGAAACCACCAGCCGGTCAAAATCCGACCAACTCAAACGAGCGGCGAGTTTAGAGGTGCCCATTCGCCGCGACAATCGACGTCCATCGCGCGGCTTTGCCCTGCTCTGTGAGATGACTACAGTCTCGCCGTTCAGCGACTCAGACCTCGGATACCACCATGTTTGGCCAGCAAATCGCGCCGACCGACTACGACTTGCGCTTCCGCTGCTTCGGCTTTCCCGTCCGCGTGCATCCGATGTTTTGGCTGACGTCGGCGATCGTCATTTGGAACGTCTCGGATCGGCTCGATCACAAGCTGGTTGGAGTTCTCGCCGTCTTCATTTCGATTCTGATTCACGAACTCGGACACGCCTTCGCGATCCGGCATTACGGCGGCCGCTCCGAAATCGTGCTGCAATTCTTCGGCGGCTACGCGACCTGCAACGTGAATCCGTCGCGGATGGGGAACATCATCATTGCCGCGGCCGGCCCAGCGGCGGGGTTTCTGCTGTGGGGTGTGCTGAGGTTGCTGATCCGACAGTTTCCGTTGCAGATCGCAAGCTCACACGACTATGTGCTGACCTTGCTGGACGTACTGCTCTGGGCCAATTGGTCTTGGAGCCTTCTCAATCTGATTCCGGTCTGGCCGCTGGACGGTGGTCGGATCGCACACCTCGTCATCGGCCGATTCCGAGCGTTCGATTCGTGGGAACTGGCGCTCAAGCTTTCGATCGCCGTTTGCGCCGGCATGGTCGCCTGGTGTGCGTTCGAGTTCGCTCAGCGCGGCGATGGCGATCGTTTCCTGATGATCATGTTCGCCATTCTCGGCTTTCAAAACTTTCAGCTTTTGCAAGCGAGCACTCACAGCCGCTGGTGATGTCGGTCAGGCATTCCAGCCTGACCCGAATTGGCAAGGCGGCCTCAACCGTTTATCGGGTCAGCCTGGAAAGGCTGACCTACCCGCGCGGCACGATGTAGTTCAGAGCCACCACATAATGGCACGCGCTGCCGAGCATCGTGAAGAGGTGCCAGACGGCGTGATGAAACGGCCGCTCATCATTCAGGAAGAACCAGATGCCGGCCGAGTACGCGACACCTCCGGCCACAATCCACGCGACCCCCCCGCTGCCGAGATGCCGAAAGAACTCCGGCAGCAGCAGAATCGGCACCCAGCCCATCAGCAAATAAAACGACGGAGCCACCGCGTGCAGCTTCGTGAGGAACAACTTCGCCACGATCCCCGCCACGGCGAACACCCACATCGCCGGCAACACCGCTGCTCGCCAGCCTTCCGTGAGAAATGTCATCGCGTAAGGGGCCAAGTGTCAGTCAAAGGTAGTCACCCGCGTGTCAGTCAACGGTAGTCAGTGGTAGAAGGAGATTCTTTCAAGGGCAATGGAGATGGTTCAAAAAGTCGGTGGAGAATGTTCGTCGCGGAATGGTGTCGCAGGT
>SYJG01000401.1 GCA_005798445.1 Planctomyces sp. | reverse complement strand
CAGCCACGAGGGGGTTTCGGTGCTATTCGCCGATCTGGTGGCGTTCACAAAACTCTCGCGCACAACCAGTGCGCCGGATTTGGTGAGCTTCCTAAATGAAATGATGTCTATGAGTGGATCTTGTATCGACGCGTTCCCAGATCGTCAACCGACAAAACGAAAATGTTCAGGTTCAGGTTGCGATCTGGATCAGTAGGAACCATCACGGCCAAGATCGCGCAGCTCAAGAAGCTCGAACTGGAGAAAATGAAGACCGTGCAGGAGTTGCCGGAGAAGTTGAAGAAGGCGGAAGAACAAGGCGAAACGTTGCTCGACCGCACGATGGTGGTTCTTCAGCAGCAATCTCGGAAACGCTGGCGCTCACTCCACCAAGAACCTGCCAGTCCTCTTCGCTGGCGGTGGCTTCAGACATGGCCAACACTTGGCGTTTGATCCCCAGAACGGGCCACCGCTGAGCAATCTGTATTTCAGTATGTTGCAACGGCTCGGCATCGAGACCGACAAGTTCGGTTCGAGCACGGAACGCGGATGGGGTTGGAGTTCTGAACGTAGGTCTGTGAGCGGCAGCGCTAAACCTTGGAGTTTTACGGTCCGATGGAGCCCTCCATTGATCGCGGCAGAAACGTCATCAACGTCGCGTGATCCCGTCGTGACGAGCGACCTTCATCGCGTCTGCTCACGATGATGTTCAACAGTTTCGACTGTTTTCTCTCACAAGGAGGGAGGGTTGTGTCGAGCCACAGCACTCCAAGGTCGGGCTCTGTCGATTTAGTGACCGGATTTCAAATGCTTCTCGAACCAATCGAGGTTCGTCTGCATGATTTTGAGAATCATGCGTGGCTCGGTGGGGCCATGCGGCTGACGCGGCAGGACGAGCATCTCGGCCGGCGTCCCTTGTTGTTTGACCGCGTTGTAGAACTCGTAGCCCTGTGAGACTGGCACGCGCACGTCGGCTTCACCGTGTTGGACCAGCGTCGGAGTGGTGACACCTTTCGCCTGGAACACCGGTGATCGAGCGGCGTACAGCTTCACATCGTCCCAAGGCTGACCGCCGAAGTAGTCGGGCAGGAAGCCGGGGATGTCCGCCGTGCCAGTGAAGCTGACGAGGTTCGTCACCGCCGCTCCGACCGACGCCGCGTTGAAACGCTTCGTCTGCGTGATCGTCCACGAGGTCATGTAGCCGCCGTAGCTCCAGCCCATCACACCCATCCGTTCGGGATCGGCGACGCCCATTTCGATGACGCGATCGACACCGGCCATGATGTCGCGGAAGTCGCCGCCGCCCCAGTCCTGGTAATTCGCGTATCGAAACTCTTTGCCGTATCCGGCCGAACCGCGCGGGTTCGGCTGTAACAGGGCGAAGCCGCGCGCGGCAAACGCGGCATTTGGATAAACGCCCGCCGTGCCGGCGAACGATTGCACAAACACTCCCATCGGGCCGCCGTGAATCTGCAACAGCAGCGGCACGCGCATCCCCGGCTTGTGATCGACGGGGTACGTCAGCAGTCCTTCGATCTCCTGGCCGTCAGTGCTCTTCCACCGCAGTACTTCGACTTTTCCGAGCGGAGCTTTCGGCAAGTGCGAGTTCGCTTGGCTGACCTGCATCGGAGCAAATTTGCCGATCGGTGAGACGCACGCTTCGGGAGCTTTCTGCGGAGCCTCGCGCACGAACCCGACCGCCGAACCTTTCGCATTCAATTCAAACACCCGCAGCAACTCGTCGCCGGAGACGAGTTCGACGATCTTTCCAGACTCGACGTTGATCTCCGACAAACGGTTCAACGTGCCACGAGTTTCCACGAAGTACAAGCTTCGTCCGTCGTTCGACCAGCCGATCAGCGTCGGTTGGTGATCCGGAGTCGCCGGCAACGTTTTCACTTTTCGATCCGAAATCGAAGCGACCTGCAACAAATAGTCGCCGGCCCAGCGCGGCGGGTCATCGCTGGCGATCAGCGCGACCGATTTGCCGTCTGGTGAGAACAGCGGAGCAAACTCCGAGCGGCCCGCTGTGGCCAGCGGCGTCACTTTGCCAGTTGCGACGTCGATGACCGAAACATCCGACGTCGGCCAATCATCCGCACCCGGCGACTTGCGGTGAGCGAACACGATCGACTTCCCATCCGGCGACCAATCGAAACTGCCGCCACCCGGTCGAGCGGCGACGCTGATCGAGAAGTTGCCGGTGGTCAGCACTCGCGGCACGCGTTGGCCGTCCTTGTCCTTCTCGACCGACACGAGATACAGCCGGTCCATTTTGAAATCGCGATCGATCCAGCGAAAATCGTTCTTCGACTTCGCGGCTTTGTCGTCGGCGTCGGTCGGTGGATCGGGCATCACGAACGCGAACTGCTGGCCGTCGGGACTCCACGCGAACAACCCGACGCCCGATTTTACGTCCGTCAGTTGCTCCGCATCGCCCCCGGCAACGCGCTGGCGAAACAGATTCGATTTTCCGGAACGCTCCGACGTGAACGCGATCCACTTTCCGTCCGGCGACCACATCGGGTTCGTCGATGACTTCGCTGCGAACGTCATCTGCGTCGCGCTGCTGCCGTCTGAGTTCGCGATCCAGATTTGCGACACATACTCGCTGCGGTCCTCAGTCATCACCGCTTCGGCGACGGAGTACACGACACGTCTCGCATCCGGCGATGGACGGACATGAGCGACCCGCCGCACCTTGAGCATCAATTCGGGAGACCAACCCAAAACAGGCGTTTCAGCTTGGGCGGTTTGTGTTTGCTCGAACATGGCGGCAACCAACAGGATGGCGAAAAAACGAAGCATTGTGAATCTCCTAACGTGACCGGCGCGTCTCGCATCGACAATGCAAACGAACCCGAAGATGGGATGAAAGGTCTGTTGCTCGGCCGGCGATTAGGATCGTCGGTTGTGACAAGTCACGCGAGCGTTTAGCCCAGGAGCAACAGACCGATGAAGACTTTATTGAACTGTGTGGGTTTGGACTATGAAGCGTCAACGAGGGCGAGGGTTCTAGAACTCTTCGGCACAAATCAAGTCGGCCGACCGTTCGCCCTCGCGATACCTCGCACGTCCAGATTTGGGACTTCTGAGCGGCTAGCGCCGTACCGCTCAGAAACATCTCTCCAAGGGCCATGCGAGGTATAACGCTTCGGGTGATTTTGGACTCACCGATCAATCGTGGACCAATGGGAATCTCCGATGACACACCGCTCTTCCCGCCGATCATTTCTTGCCAGCGCAGCCGGCTGCGCCGCGTGGGCGATCACGCCCTACACCTGGACCGTCAACGCCGATGAGAAGACGACGCCCAAATCTCCGAACGACCGATGGCGAATCGGAGTGATCGGGCTGAGGTATCAAGGCTCGGTCATCACGCGCGAGGCGTTGCCCTTTGGAGATGTCGTCGCGATTTGCGACGTCGATCGCCACGTCCGCGAGCAAGCACGAGCCAGCTTCGGCAGCACGGCGACGCTCTTCGAGAACTACGCCGATCTGCTCGCTCGCAAAGACATCGACGTCGTCCTGATCGGCACGCCGGACCATTGGCACGCGAAGATGCTGATCGACGCTTGCCGAGCCAAGAAAGACGTCTACTGCGAGAAGCCACTGACTCTGACGGTGGCCGAGGGACAACGTGTCTGCGACGTCGTCAAAGAGACCGGCCGAGTCGTCCAAGTCGGCACATGGCAGCGCAGCGATGCGCGGTTCCGGTTGGCGGTCGAGATGGTACAGGCCGGCCGCATCGGCAAGCTGCGGCGGATGGTCGTCGTCATGGGGAAGAACAAGACCGGCGGCCCGTTCACGCCGATTCCGGTGCCGAGTCACTTCAACTGGAATCTCTGGCAAGGACAGACCCCCGACGTGCCGTACCACGCGGAACGAAGCCACTACACATTCCGCTGGTGGTACGAGTACTCCGGCGGCGAGATGACCGACACGGGCGCACATCATCTCGACATCGCGCAGTGGGGCGCGGGCTTGCAGCACTCCGGCCCCGTCGAGATCGAAGGGACCGCAAAATACCCGACGGTCGAAAATGGCTACAACGTCGCGCTCGATTACCACGTTCGCTACCGCTACGCGAACGGTGTCGAACTGGAAGTGCTCGACGCGCCGCGTGACGTCTACAACCGCGAAGGCGTCATGTTTGAAGGAGAGACCGGCCGCCTCTTCGTCAACCGGGGCACGATCGCCGGCCGCCCCGTCGAGGACTTGAAGTCTCAGCCGTTTGGTCGCAACGACTTCCGCATCTACGAGAGCGACAACCGCGATCGCCCCGAGCGGATGGGCAAGATCGACGCGATCAAAAATCACATGGGCAACTTCTACGACTGCACGCTCAGCCGCAAAACGCCGATCTCCGATGTCGTCAGCCAACACCGGTCGGTCAGCCTCTGCCATCTCGGCAACATCGCGATGCGCGTCGGCTCGAGGCTGACCTGGAATCCAGAGACCGAACAATTCGCCGACTCGCTCGCCGCCACGAAGTTGCTGAGTCGTGAACAACGCAAAGGCTTTGAAATCGGATGAGCGGCTTTGACGTTGGGTGGCGACGATTGGTGGGTCTCGATGACTCGACCCACCCTACGCCTACGCCTGACTACGCCTGACAGACGATGTTCAGCGAGTCTCCACTTTTGGGATCTCGATCGCGGCGAACGCGCACAGGCCAGGGCGTTTCGTCGGCGAAGAGCGCGGACATGCAACCACGACAAATAACGTCGTCAGAAACTTCCATGTGCACATGATGAAACCTCACTGGATTTGTGGAAATAAGCCTGCGATGCAAAGAAACTAACCCGAAGAGGTTGTGATTTTTTATCAAGCGGCCTACTCGGAAGAAATTGATCGCGCTATAAGTGTCGCATGAATGAATCCGCTATACCAAATGACGTGTCCACTTTACCAAATGACGTTTCCGTGGTTCGAGTTCGGGTCCAGCGGCCTCAGCGGGATCAGATGCAGTGGCGGGATGCGTCGCTGGATCAGTTGATTCCGAAGGATCATCGGGTGCGGGCGGTG
>SYJG01000400.1 GCA_005798445.1 Planctomyces sp. | reverse complement strand
TACGAACGCGGCGTGACACTCACCAAGACCGCCCTCCAAAAATACGCTCCTCACATCCAACGCTCCGACACCTTGCCCAAATGGAGCCTGACAATCCGCCCGCAATAACCGGTAGAACATTTCAGACCGGCTGCCTAAGAGTTCGTCCGCCGGGCGGCCATTCGCCACCGCCGCGGAGCACAGCGCGTAGCTGCGGCCGATGGTGAACGAATACTGGGCGCGCAAAAAGGGATCAACGGGGACATGGGCCGCAACTTTTTCAGCGGTGGAGGCGGACTCTTGATGACGTTTCAAGCGAGCCAACTCGTAGGCACGCAGGCAAAGTAAGACCACGCAAGAATCGCGCGGCTGATCCAGTGCGAAGCCCTCGTCTTGAACCGCCTGCGGAGCCAACGGAAGGGCCGTCAGAGTTCGCTCAATGAAAACCTTGGCAGACTTCATGCCGGGATCTTGCAAGTGGCCTGTTTGTTCCAAGCGAGTGAACGCTGCGGCGACTTTTTCGAGCCATTGTGCTTGTTCGGCGTGTCGGCCGAATCTGAGTTGGAGTTCCGACAGGAAGTGATAAGTGCCGGTCAGGTCATTTTGAAATTTGATCGAAGTGGGGCTGCGCTCGACAAGTTGTTCCAGGATTTCACGCTCCTTGTGCCAGGACTCGGCAGCCGACTCCAGATTCCCCGATGCGCGCTGGGCGAGCGCCAGCGCATTGAAATAGAGTGCGACGTCGTATTGCAGTTCCGCATGGTTCGGTTCGCTCGCGGCTAACGACTGAGCGGCCTTCAACACTTTTTGAAACGCCTGCTCGGCCCCGGTGAAATCGTGGATCTGCATGAGCAAGGTGCCGAGCGTATGTTGGAGCAGTAACACGTCGCGTCGCCAGGTGGCATTGTCAGGATCCGAAGCCGCCAGTTTTTCCGCCAATTCCAGTCCTTGCATCAAATACGACTTCGCCGGATCAAAGTCGAACAGGGCCAGCCTCGCCCAACCCAAGCGTCGATAGGTCAGCACCAGATCGTGACCGTGCGTTGGGTTACGGTCTTGTAGCCTGATGAGGATCTTGATCGCATCGGAGTAATGCTGAAATGCGTCCGCGTGTTTGCCCGTCACCGTGGATACGTCCCCCAGGCGGTTATGGGCTATGGCCAATTCTTGCAGGACTTCAACGTCGTTGGGGTTTTCATTCGACAAGGCCAGACGCATCGTGAGCGATTGGCCGTAATGTTCATTGGCAGCCGACCGGTTCATGGCGTGTTGATCGAGGACTCCGAGCTTTTCATGAGCGGAGGCCAGGTCTCGGCGCGCCAAGATGTTGGTTGGCTCGCTGGCCAATCGAGCTTCGGCCAGTGCCATTGATTGACTGAAATGGGATCGCGCATCGGCGGTTCGGCCGCTCAGCCAAAGAATATCCCCGATGCGTTGATGCGCGACCGCCAAGCTGTGGTCCGCCAGCGGACTTTGTGCGGCATCCTTCGTGATGCGATCCAAGCCGGAAAGGGCGGTCTCCAACAATTGCTGGCGTACCTTGAGCGTTCCGGACGTATCGGACAGTTGCGTTTGCACCTTAAAAATGAGGTCATTCAGCGAGTCGATCGCCAACCCCAGCCGCTGTTCGGCCAGCCGTTTGCTGGCCTCAGCTTGACCGGCACTTTGCGTTGCTCGATTGCCGGATGACACCGCGGCCAGCCGTTGAAGTTCGGTCTCCTGCTTCGCATGCGAGACCCACAGCAAGCCGATGGTGGAACCAATGGCCAACAGCAGCAACAGGCCGAGCACGGTTCCACTGAGCCCAGCCACGCGCGGGTTGCGACGGCTCCAACGCCACAGCCTCTCGGATTGGCCAACCGGCCGCGCCTCGATCGGCTCGTTGCGTTCCCAGCGCCGCAGGTCTTCGGCCAACTCGCGCGCCGACTGGTAGCGGCGCGAGACGTATTTCTCCATTGCCTTGAGACAAATCGTCTCCAGGTCGCGCGGCACAACGTCGTTGAGTAAACGCGGCGGACGCGGCTCATCGGTTTCGATCTGACGCAGCACCATGTGCAGAGCGCCGCCGAAGGGCACCTCGCCAGTCAGCGCCTCGTACATCGTCACGCCCAAGTTGTACACGTCGGCCCGAGGATCGAGCGTCTCCGGATTCCTGACTTGCTCGGGGCTCATGTAGGAGGGAGTGCCGGCAAGCGTGCCCTCGTGCGTCAGACTGCTCGCGAGCGACGTAATACGAGCCAATCCGAAGTCCGTGATTTTGGCACGAAATGGAGCGGCCAGAGTTCCGTGCTCGGGGTCCAGCATGATGTTCGACGGCTTGATGTCACGATGGACTAACCCGGCATCATGCGCGGCGGCAAGTCCGTCGGCGATTTCGGCGATGAGGTGAGCGACCTCGCCTGGGTCAAGTTGACTCTCACTGGCAATACGCTCGCGCAACGTCGGCCCGCGGACCAGTTCCATAACCAAATAGGGCAGCGAGCCGGGAGGGTTTGAAACCGAGTGGATCGTGACGACGTGATCGTGTTTCACCCGCGCGGCGGACTGCGCCTCGCGCACGAATCGGGAACGAGACTTCTCGTCCGCGCGATCGGGCCGCATCACCTTGATCGCGACACCTCGGCAGAGTTCGAGATCGAATGCCTCCAGGACAATTCCCATACCGCCCCGGCCCAATTCGCGACGAATCCGATACGGGCCGAGCATGCCGATGTCGTCGATGTGAAGGGACGGCTCCAACTTCAGGTCAGGACCGTGTTCTTCCGGAGTGTGGTGTGCGGCGGTAGTGAGTGTTTCGGCGGCTCGCAAGCGGTCGAGCAGGATGACACACCCCGATTCGCGCCTTAGCCTTTGAACCGCCACGGCATCGCCGTCACGCCAATCTCGCAACTCGGTGTCGTCGGACAACCGGTCCAATTGTTGAAGGCACAGCGAGCAATCGTCGAGATGCCGGCGCAGCAAATCAGCATCCACTTCCGACAGCGAGCCGGCAAGCAGTTCGTGAAGTGTTTCGACGGATGGGCAGCTTGTCACTGGTTTGTTGTCCGTAAATTGCACATCGACAGTGTGGTGCGACGCTCCGAGGCTGTGAAAGAATTGGCGAGCGGGGGCGGCGTCAGCCCCCCGGTGGTCCCGATGTGCGCTGAAAACCGGGGGGCTAACACCGCCCCGCTCGCCTTCACGTCAATTGTTTCACAGCCTCTCCGCGTCACAACTCGCAACTCACGACGCGGAGGTCGTGCCACAATGATTGCGGTTTTTCCTCACGATTCATCACATGTGAGCCGCCAATTGCGGCATGTCTTCTCCCAAGAGCAGCACTTCCTCGCGCAGCCGTTTCAGCACACGCGACTTCGCCACATAGACTTTTTCGATCGGCAAACCGAGTTCACGAGCGACCTCCAGCGCGGGCCGGTCTGTCAGCCAGACTCGTTCGAATGCCTGCCATGTCGATGGATCGAATTGTGGGCGGATGCGGTCCAGCGACGATTCGAGCAGGTGGGACTGAAACTGATCAACCCACGCGGAGTCTTGATCGGGCGATTGGAATTCATCGAGGTCCTTTTCAGCATCGCCGCCCAAACCACGATCCGGTCGGCTGGCCCGTCGTTGAAACCGAGCAATTTCGTTCCGTGCTACCGTACCGAGCCAATCAAGGAACCGACCACGGTCCGGGCGATATTCAAAATTTCTCATCGACCACGCGACTCGGGAGAGCACCTCCTGGGCCACGTCAGCCGCATCAGCTTCTTGCATACTCCGATGTCGGCAGTAGCCGTAAATCATCGGCGCGTAGACTGCTGCGAAAGTCTGCCACGCTTCTACGTCTTGCTGGTCGCGAATTCGCAGCAACAAACTCGGCGGTGTATTCAGTTCCGAAGCACCGTTCTTCATGAAGGTGTACCCGACAAGTCTGTTGGTCTTGCGCGATTCTCAAAAATTATGCGTCACACGGGCATCGATGAGAGGATTTTCGTACCGCGACCGTTAGGAAGCGGGCCGCTTTGGCCGCTCCCTAACAGTCGCGGTACGGCAATCGTCGGCATTTTTTAATTCTCTCACCACGACCGCGCGCGGCGTGTGGTCGCGTGATACCCAGCAAGAAATCTTTTTTGCAAAACTCAACAGAGCACCGCGCAAGATTCATCGACGCGATAGGTAATCCATTCGTCGTGCAGAATTCAATGAACGACTTGGTCACGAGCACGTTTGTCGCCGAATTCGTGAGAATTCGGATCGGATCACCGATCGTCCGATCTCTCACGAGTTCGGCTACGGGCTGAGCTCCTCCGTTTCCCAACTAGTGCCGCAGATCGGAATTGATTTTCCATCAGAGAACGAGTTTGGCCAGTGTAGTTTTTGAGGGCCGAGGTTGCCGTCGGTGTGGTGGGCAGAATGGGGGCGGAGAACGAGGCGCGGTCGGTCGGCCGGTGTAGGTC
>SYJG01000399.1 GCA_005798445.1 Planctomyces sp. | reverse complement strand
CCTACGAACGCGGCGTGACACTCACCAAGACCGCCCTCCAAAAATACGCTCCTCACATCCAACGCTCCGACACCTTGCCCAAATGGAGCCTGACAATCCGCCCGCAATAACCGGTAGAACATTTCAGACCGGCTGCCTCAGGTGCAGCGGTTGAACGCGCCCAGTGTCTTCGAGCGCTTGGCCGTCGTGCCCGATCAGCGAGTCCAAGGCCGAGCAATCTGGCGTACTTGGCCGCTGAATCGCTGGGGGCCGCTTTGAGTAGCCCGGACGCCTACGTCCGGGCGATTTGCTGAGCGGACGTAGGCGTCCGGGCTACTGGCTGCGCTCTCACTCTCGCGATACTGTGTCGAGGTCACTTCTCCCATCAGGTCGGATCAGCATGGCGCGTTTTGACAAACTCGAACTGAATCAGCCGGCGAAGTCCGGGCCGCTCCGATTGAAGGGCGATCCAGATGAGGTCAATTGGCTGAAGAAAGCCGATCAGCAACGTCGGGCCGGCGAGTACGAAGACGCGCTTCGGTTTTACTCGCGGGCACTCGAAGAGGACAAAACGTTGATCGTCGGCTGGGTCGGCCAAGTGCAAATGCTGGTGCAGTTGGGGGAGCTCAAAGAGGCTGACACCTGGGCTCGCAAGGCGCTGGAGCTCTTCCCCAACAATCCCGAACTACTGGCGGGCCGAGCACAGGCTCAATGCCGGCAGGCCGACTCCGCAGCGGCGCTGGCGACGATCGACGGGGCTTTCAAGCAGCCGGGGCAGTCGGCGTATCGCTGGATCGTGCGCGGTGAAGTGATGCTCGAAGGGGGACTCGACCCTGCACGGCATTGCTTCGACAAAGCGTTGCAGACCGACGCCGATTGGCTCGTGCCGCTGGAGATCGCGCGGATTTATCTGTTTCACAATCATCCAGCTCCGGCGTTGATCCGGTCCAGGCAGGCGTTGGACAAGGCCGCCGATCAACCGCTCGTGTGGTGCATTCACGGGACCGCTCAAATGGAGTTGGAGCTGCGCAAGGACGCTCAGAAAAGTTTGCAGCGCTGTTTGCAGCTTTGCCCCAAACATGGCGAGGCTCGGCAACGACTGATCCAATTGGCCGAAGGTGGCTGGTCACTGCGGCGTTTTTGGCGAAGTTTGTTTCATCGCTGATTTGCAGTGGCATGAAAGCCGGCAGCGTTCCGCTCGAAAGGATGAGAGTCCCATGAAGCCGGTCTGGTATATCCAGAAACGCGAGCCTGACCGCGATGGGTTTCTTCAACGCCTGATTTATGCCGTGCAAGAAGCGGGCATGGAAACGCGAGTTGCGGAGTTCGTCTCTGGTGGCGGAATGGACTATGGATTCCTACCGACAGACCGACCGGTTGTTTTTCGAGGCGGGATTTCCGTAGTCATCGATTGGCGACGCCGCGCTACCGGACTGGTTCCGTTCGTGTGGTACGATACGGACGCGTTGAGCTGTCGAACCTACTACGCCCACTGGGCCAACGAATTAGTTCAGCGCCGATTTTATTTTTTGCCATTCGGTGTCTTGCCGCACTTGCAGAACCAAATTTTCGAGATGCTCGGGCGAAGCGGTCAGGTTTTCATCCGGCCGGACAGCAACGACAAAACTTTTGTCGGAGAATTAGTTTCGCGTGACCACTTTCAAAACTTCTATGACTCAGCATCTGAAGATGGGACACGTTCGGACGATCTCTGCGTTGTTTCCCGGCCGGAGACCATCCATTCGGAATGGCGACTGATCATGGCCGACGGCCAAGTCGTGACCGGCAGCCGCTACAAGACCGAGAACTTGGCCGAGCCGGCGTCCGGCTATCCAAGGGAGGCAGGACAACTTGCCGAGCGTATCGCCTCCCGCTGGTCCCCCCATTCGATTTTCGCTTTGGACATCGGACTCACGGACGACGGCTATCGGATCATCGAGTGTGGCAGTATTAACTGTGCCGGGTTGTATGAATGCGAACTGCCATCAGTCGTTGAGGCGATGGGACGAATAGCGGAACGTGATTTCGTGAGCCAGACCAGCATTGGAGAAATTGGGCTCACCAAACGCTCCGATTGAAAATCAAGCAATAATTTTCGCGGTTTCTCGAACAAGCTCGTTGAATCCAACTGAATCGCAATAGTCAGGTCGCAATCGGCCTGGCATCTCCCTCGCGGGAGCATTACGGAATTCGGATCAGGTGACTCATGTCTTGGACGCTCGACAAGATTTTCAAAGGGGCGCGACGCTTCAAAGCCAGCGACATTCATTTGATCAACGGCGTCGCTCCGGTCTTTCGGCTCAACGGCGAGATTCGGCCGATCGACGGCGAACCGCTCGATGCCGAATCGCTCCATCAGATGACCAATGAACTGCTCAACGAAAAGCAGCGAGCGAAGCTCGAGTCCGACTGGCAGGCCTGCTTCTCGCGGTTTTTCCCGGAGGTCGGCCGCTTTCGAGTCAGCATTTACTATCGCTCCGGCATTCCTGAAATGGCGATTCGGCTGTGCGAGTCCGTGGTCCGTCCCGGTGAGGAACTTGGCATGCCAGCCATCCTCCAAGACCTCACGCGGTTGCCGAACGGTTTGATTCTGGTGACCGGCCAGACCGGAGTCGGCAAGACCACCACACTGAACTACATGGTCGATTGCATCAATCGCGAGCGCCGCGAAAAGATCATCATGATCGAAGACCCCATCGAGTACGTGCACGAAAACAATCGCAGCATCGTCATTCAACTGGAGGTAATGACCGACGCCCCCTCGTTTCGCAGCACGCTGATCCACGTCCTGCGGCAAGACCCGGATGTTGTCGTCATCGGCGAGATGCGCGACCTGGAGACGATCGAGACCGCGCTCGTCGCCGCCGAGACCGGGCACCTCGTCATGGCCACGCTGCACACGCCGGACTCGGTGCAAACGATTCAACGCATCTTCAGCGTTTTCCCGGCCGAGCAACAAAACTCGATCACCGTGCAACTGGCCAACAGCCTGCAAGCGATCATCTCGCAAAAGCTGTTGCCCAAAGCCAGCGGAGACGGCCGAGTGCTCGCGTGCGAAGTTTGCATCGCCACACCAGCGATCCGCAAACACATCCGCGACCAACAGTCCCACCACATCTACACCGAGTTGCAAACCGGCAAAAAATATCAAATGCAGACGATGGATCATGCCCTGCTTGATCTCTACCAACGGGGCGAGATCAGCTACGACGTGACGATTTCAAACGCTCGCGAGCCGGACTTCATCAAGTCCCGCACCAACCGCACTTGATGACGCGTTCAAATAATCCGACGGCACACCTTCGAGCTGGAGTTCCGGCTTTAGCCGGTTGCGCCACCGCCTAAAGGCGGAACTCCAACAAAAAAATGCGAGGTCGCGCTAATTCGCGTTCAGTCGGCAACGCGCCTCTTCGTCGGGCAGGATTTCGATCTTGCGGCGAGTGAGTTCCTGAGTGCCGGTTCGCAGAACTAGGTAGTATGTGCCGGGATCGAGAGCGTCGCAGGCTCGGTACAGGAAGTTGCCTCGCAGTTGCGAGCGGACGACGATCTGGCCGACGCGGTCGATCAGGACATTGTTGGCGTCGTGCAGATTACATTCGACCCACATATCCTCGTGCGGCGGGCTGAGCGTACATTGGGCGATGATTGACTCACCGAGATGAAAGGTGTCTCGCACGCCGGTGATCATGCCGCCAAACATGTTCGAACCGATGTCGAAGGCGAGCAGCTTGTCGTATTCGCGAAGCCGCTTGCTTCCGGAGAACATTTGCTTGGCAACTTCCGGATCGATTTCTTTCAGAGCCAGCGGACCTTCGGGACGGCGTTCACCGTAGATGTCGAGACGGTATTCGACCTCCACCGCTCCCACGGATACGACGGTCAGAAACAAGCCAAACACTCCGAGCGATCCCGCAGGCGTCAGCCGCGGTCCGGCAGGCTGCAGCGCGGTGGTTGCCCAACCAGAGATTCCTCGCGGCAGTCGAGTGACAGCGGTGAGCCGAGGCAACCAAGTCTCGCCGTGACGACGTTTCCAACGTCGCCAACGTGCGGCTACGACGACTACGTCCTCGGAATTCACGAACGCGAAATAAGTCGCAAGGCAGGTGATTGGGAACAAATACAGGCCGAGCGTAAACGTCGTCATGACGTGAAAGCCCACGCCCATCGTCAACATGCAGACGCGGCCCCAGCCTCGCCAACTCACGAACAGGAACAGGATTTCCCAGACCACGCACAGATACGCGAACACCACCAGACACGCTGGATACAGAGTCATCCATTCGCCGACCGGGTTGGCGTTGTTGACGTTGGAGATCATCCAGTGCCAAAGCTGATCGCCGCTGAAATAGGCCGGAGTGTGCAGCTTGGTGACCGACGCTCCAAAGTAGACGACGCCGATCAGGATTTGGATCAGACGTCGAGGCCAAGCGGCGAACTTTGGGTGATCAGCCAACAAACTTGGCGGCGGCAGTCCCAATCGCCGCCGGCGCAGCCAGGCATCGACGGACCAGACTGCTCCGCAATGCGAGAAGGCCAGTAAAAACAAAACGTGCGATGTGATGACCGAGTACTTCGTCATCGTGCTGATCGAATCAAGCAGGTTCAGATAGGTGTAGAGCACCGCAGAAATCGCCAACGACGCGCGGGTACACCAGCCGATGCAGGCGGTCGCGCAGCAGAAGGTCAAAATGGTCATCAGCACGACCGCGAGTCCGCCGGATGGAATCGGCAGCAGGTCCGGGTATCCGTAGTTCAACGCCAACGGTGTCGGCGCGCCGTCCGAGGAGAACAGCTCGCGCGAGTGAATCCACCGCGGCACTGTCACCAGCAAGCACGCGATGCAGATCACGATTCGGACGAGTGCCAAACCGAACGGAGATTCCTCGGCGAAAAAGAAATTCCCGATTCGTGATCGCAAACTCGATGGAGTCTCGCTGCCGAAACGGTCGGACGTGGTGGTCATGATGTCTTCCTTGACACGTTGCTTCGATCATCAGCCGGAATGCACTAGCGTCCGGTTTGGTTATGCTCGGGAACCGGACGCTAGCACGTTCCGGCTCACAAATGACGATTTTTGTCTGCCACTCAATTCGCTGAGGGAGACGACGTCTCAGTCGTCGGACGAACCGTGAACATCGGCGCGCTCTTTTGGGATTCACGTTGGAGTCGCGGGTTGTCGGAGATCGTGAAGTTGGTTTGATAAGACAACCAAGGCACCGCGTTGCCTGTGATCTGTCCCTCTGGCGTCATCACCGTCCTGACGTGGAAATAGGAGTAGGGCTCCTTCGGTTCGGAGTACCGCTGCTTCCAGAGTGACTCCGGCAGGTTGTATTTCTTGGCCCAGGCTTCTTCGACGACGTAGAGTCGAGTCATCGGTTCGTGGTCCGTGTGTTTCAGGCAATTGACCGCGATGGTCTGCGGATTCAAGTTGAATGAGTCGTAATGGTGACGGCTGATGTTGCTGTAGGGCTGATAGTCGCCCCACGGGCCGGGGGAGAGTTCGTAGTATTTGCCGCTGACTCCTTGGCCGACGATGTGCGTCCGAGTCTCGTAGGCCGACCAGCCGCAGAACATGTCCCAGACGATGAAGTACATCGATGGGTGCGAGCCGTCCTGATAGTTGGCGGCGTGGGAAACAATGCCGAACAGCAGCGTCCCCAAATAGGCGGTGATTCCGAATCCGGTCAGCCAGCGCTTGATCATGACGCACCTCCGTGTGACTTCGCAGCGAAAGAGGCGGGCGAAATAGCCGAGATCGTGGAAATCGGTCAAGGGGGGTTGTTGCGGCCTGCCGAGGATGGAATCTCCCTGATGCGGGAGCGAGATTGCGTCCAAACGGAGCGGGCTTTCGATCTGTCGATTTCTCAACCGTCTTCTCCGTTTACACGTTTTTCGGAAACGGTTATATGTGCTCGCGTTTTGACGAAGCATGTTGGGTGCCTTGTCAAAATGTTTGAACCAAACCTTCGGCCGAGTGGCCGTGACCGCAACGACGTGCGGGCAAATCCAGAGTGGGCCAAAACAGCGATCAGCCTTCGGAGGGCTATTCCGTGTCAGTTGAAGAAAAAGTGATTGCCATTGTGTGCGAGCAACTCGGAGTTGCCAAAGAAGAGATCAAGTCCGAAAGCAAGTTCGTGGACGATCTGAAGGCGGACTCGCTGGACGTCGTCGAACTTGTCATGGAGTTCGAGGACGAATTCGAGGTCACCATTCCCGATGACGACTATGACAAGATCAAGACTGTCGGCGATGCGGTGAAATACATCACGGACAAGAAGAACGCCGCCTAGCGATGGCGGGATCTCTGCCGAGAAGCTGGTCACAAGTCAGAGTCAGCCGCGGGCTGATTCCTCTGAGCGAACTCTGGTCCGCCCTCCGAGGCGAGTCATGCACTGCGAAAACCCACACCCTGAATGGGCGCGGTTCGATCAACCTGCAGCGGACGGACTGGCATTGGGAAGAGTACAAGGATGAGTCGTCGAGTCGTCGTCACCGGCCTGGGCGTGGTCACCTCGCTCGGTTTTGAGGTTCCCGATTTTTGGGACCGCATCTGCGCGGGCAAAAGTGGTGTCGGTCAAATCGCTCGCTTCGATTGCTCGGACTACAAAGTCCGCTTCGCCGGTGAGATCAAAGAATTCGAGCTCATCGAACACATGCAGATCGATGCCAAGGACGTTAAACGCCTGGATCGCTTCGTGCAATTCGCGATGGCCGCCGCCGCCAAGGCCGTGCGTCAGTCGGGAATGGATTTTTCACAAGGCGATCAATACCGAAATGGTGTGTTGATCGGCAGCGGGATCGGTGGCCTGGAAGAAATCGAGCAGCAACACAATCAACTCTTTGACCGCGGGCCTTCGCGCGTCTCGCCGTTCATGATTCCCAAGCTGATGGTCAACGCGGCCAGCGGCAATATTTCTGTGAATTGGCAACTGCGCGGTCCGAACAGCGCAGTTGCGACCGCCTGCGCGTCGGCAACGAATGCGATCGGTGACGCATTCCGTCTGATTCAACTCGATCATGCCGACGTGATGATTACCGGAGGGAGTGAAGCCGCGATTACTCCGATGGGGTTGTCCGGCTTCGCACGGATGGCCGCACTTTCGACTCGCAATGAAGAACCTGAACGAGCTAGCCGCCCCTGGGATAAAGACCGCGACGGCTTCGTCATCGCGGAAGGGGCCGGAGTCCTCGTGCTCGAAGAATTCGAACACGCCAAGAATCGTGGTGCGAACATTCTGGCTGAGATTCTGGGCTACGGCATGTCGGCGGACGGCAACCACATGACTGCGCCGGATCCCGAGGGACGCGGAGCCGCACGGGCGATGCAATGTGCGATCAAGGACGCCAAGATCAATGCCAGTGACATCGACTATGTGAACGCTCACGGCACGAGTACTCCGTTGGGCGATAAAGCCGAAACGTTTGCGATCAAGACCGTCTTCGCCGAACACGTCCGCAAGATCGCCGTGTCGAGCATCAAGAGTCAGATGGGACCTTTGCTGGGCGCTTCAGGTGGCGTGGAAGCGGTCGCCTGCGTGCTGGCGTTGCAGAATCAAATCGT
>SYJG01000398.1 GCA_005798445.1 Planctomyces sp. | reverse complement strand
GAACCACATGACCACCCCAAGATCAAAACCATCGACTACAAGCCAAAAAACAAGCACCGCAAACAGTGACTACCTTTGACTGACACTTTGTCACCACGCAACGCCGCGGGTGACTACCTTTGACTGACACTTGGCCCGTAAGGGGTGAAGTTCCCCGCGATCAGCAGGAAGATGCAGATTTGATCGGCCGTCCGAAACCGATGCCGCCAAACTCCGCGATGCACGCTGTGTGACAGCGTCGAGGCGGCATACAGCAACGACAACGTCACCGCATAGATCACACAGCCCAGCGTCAGCAAATCGTTGTGCTTGTCGAGCGTCGAACGAACCAGCCACCACCCCGCCGGCACGCTGAGCACGAAGCCAGCTCCGTGAGTCCATTGATTCGCCACTTCCTCCGTGACGAATCGCGACGATGATCTGAACTCGATTGAACGGCTCATCGCCGACTCCTCTGGAAATGTCCTTGTGGCCACGGAACACGAATTTTGGGGGCGGCGGAATAACAGAAACGAGCCTTCGGACAAACAGCGATCTTGAATTCGTAGGATGGGTCGAGTCATCGAGACCCATCAAAAATCGGCGTTGATGGTGGGTCTCGATGACTCGACCACACCCTACGATCTCCTGACGGAGGCGTGTCGGACCACACGGCAACCGTTAGATTGGCGGCCAACCGATTTCACCGAGGGACGAACTCATGATACAGACTCGACGCGAACTCCTGACCACATTGGCTGCGACGGCCGGCCTGAGCATGCTGGCTTTTCCAGCAAGCGCGGAACCGACATCGCCGCGAGTGCGGAACCGCATCGGTGTCTCGACCTATTCCTTCTGGCACTTTCGCGGCGAGCCGGTGCCGATCGAGAAGTGTCTCGAACAAGCGGCCGACATGGGCTTCGACGGCGTCGAGATTCTGCACGTCCACATGGAAGAGTCCGCGAAAGCCAGCGGCGGTTCCGTCGACAAATCGCTGCTGCGGCGAATCAAGCAACGTGCTTTCTCGCTTGGTTTGGACCTGATGGGCTTCTCGACGCACCAGGGATTCGTCACGCCAGACGCCGACAAACGGCAGAAGAACATCGAGCATACCGAGCGCTGTCTGGAGATGGCCTACGAACTCGGCATCCCAACGATTCGCGTCAACACGGGCCGCTGGGGGACCAGCAAGAACTTTGACGAGCTGATGGCCAACAAAGGGATCGAGCCGCGACTTCCCGGCTTCACCGACGATCAAGGCTTCGAGTGGGTCAACGCCAGCTTCGAAAAGCTGTTGCCCAAAGCCGAAGCGTGCGGCGTCGTCATGGGTCTCGAAAACCATTGGGGCCTCGGCCGCGAAGCGTCCGGCGTGATCCGAGTCCTCAACACGCTCAAGTCGCCTTGGTTGAGGGCGACGCTCGACACCGGCAACTTCCTCGAAAACATGTACGAGCAAATGGAAACGCTCGCGCCGCACGCGGTCCTCGTGCAAGCCAAAACCTACTTCGGCGGCGGCGAGTGGTACGCGCTCGACATCGACTACGCCCGCGTCGCCGAGATCCTCCGCCGAGCCAACTACCGCGGCTACATTTCACTGGAGATGGAAGGCAAGGAAGCCCCGGCCATCGCGATCCCGAAAAGCTTGGACTTGCTTCGCCGCGCGTTTGCCTGACGGCTAGCGATTCCGATTCCACGTCAGTGCGAGCGGTGCGGTTGCCAGTGGAGCGAACACGGTTGCCAGGAGACCGACTCCCAGGACGCTGGCGGCCACAGGGAACTCGGTATGCCGCCACGATTCCAGCACGATGAACCCGCTCAGCATGGTCCACACGCCGATGATCGTCCAGACGGTTCGCGCCTCAATCAGGTTGCGTCGCCGCGCGGCGACGAAGGCCCAAGCAGTGACCAACACGAAGACCGCGCCCAAGCACATGGGGATTGCTCGGTCGACTTGCTGCCGAGCTTGATACGAAAGGAAGTGATGCTCCAGCAACGGCCGAGAGATGATCAGCAGAAAAAAAGCGGCGAACAATTTCATCGCGAGGCTTGAACTCCCCGTCAGCCCCACCGAGCCGATCAGTCCAACCACGATCCACGGACCGAGCAGCGTCGCTGGGACGTACCACAAGCCGATTTGTCGCCACTCCGCAGGGACTTCCGGCGGGATGGCCTTGAACGCCAACAGAATCATCCAGACGACTGCGAACGTCGCAGCCCAAATGCTCCAGGTGACGAGTACGCTCTTGGCTGCGACCTTCAAAATCGTGCGCGACATCTCCACCGAGGTCATCGGACGAGTCGCCAGAAAATGTCCGATTCCAAAATTGGAATCGCTTTGCCCGGTGTTCCCCACAATCACCCCGCCGACCATCGCCAACACCGACAACAGTCCGCCACCCGCAAAGAAGGCGTGCAGCAATTCCTTTCCATCTCGAATTGAGATCGCCCAAATGCCACAACCCACGACCATCCCAAAAATGACTGCGGCCGGCATCGGCCAGCCCTTTTGCCGCCACTCGTACCAGAACTGAGCTTGTGCCGGAGTCCGAAACGGTTGGCCGACATCCGGAGCCGCATCGAACGTCCGCTCGAACCACGCAGCCACTCCGAATGCCGGCAGCGCGTCGCCGCGACGTTGCTGAGCGACTCCGACCACACCGACGTATAACGACAGCGCGGAGACGGACAGCATCGTGAGAATCTCCGTCGGCGTGACCTCAGTCCAATACCGATTCGGCTGTGAGAATGCCTCGCCGTAGCGCGACTTCAACCAGAATCCGAGCAACCCCGCCACGAGTGCGAACGCCCAAGGCAACCACGCGGGCGATTTCTCCGTCAGCCACAGCGTGGCTTGAATTGCACCGACCGCCGTTGCCGCAAACAACGCTGGTCCCCAGAGCGGCCAGTTCAAATCGAACAACGCATTCAATGCCGCTTCGCTGACGAAAGTTTCGAGTCCCACCAGAAACATCGACGAGCACAACTGACACGCCACCAGCGTTGCCGTCCGAATCGGCCAAGCGAACAAGCGCGCGGGTGCTCCTTGTGCCGCGATCACTCCCGCTGCCAGGCAAAACGTGATGATTTGCACAAACATGAAGTGCATGATGATCGTGCTGGGATCTTCTAACTCAGCCACTCCATGCAAACGCAACGCACCGAGTATCAAGACGGGCAACACATTGGCTCCCAGGAACGACGCAGGCAAAACCCAGCGTCCGTGAGACAGCATCTCCCACGTCATCGCCACGGGAATGGATCGCATGATGGCCCCTTTGGAGTGCGACGACCTAAGTCGTCGCTTTTCAAAACGCAGTGCTCAGGAGGAATTCACGATGACCGCAAGATCAAACCGCTTTGAAAAGCGGCAACTCAGGTTGCCGCACTCCAAATGTTGTGGGCTGCTAACTCGAAATCCGTGACACAAAAATCTCGTCGAGCGTCAGCGCGTCGTCGCCGACGACCGTCGCTCCGATCGCTTCGGCCGCTCGACGGAGTTGGCTGCTTTCGCCGCTGCAGATGTAGCTCCACTCAGAACCTTGTCCCTCGAACGACAACGTCCCGACCAACGACGGTGGCCGATCGGTCGGCTGGCCGAATCGCAGAGTCACGCGGCGGTGCGATTCTTTGATCTCGTCCATCGACGCGGTCAGCATGATCCGCCCCTGATGAATGATCGCCACGCGGTCCGCGACTCGTTCGACCTCGTCCAGCAGATGCGACGAGAAAAAAACCGTTCGCCCTTCGTCGGCGATCGTGCGGATGATCGCTCCCAGAATGTCGCGGCGCACGACCGGATCGAGGCCCGACGACGGCTCATCCAAGACGAGCAACTCCGGACGATGAGCCAGCGCGATCAGCAGTCCCGCTCGCGCTCGTTGGCCGCGCGACAGGTTCTTCACCTTCGCGTTGCCATCGAGATCGAACGCCTCGCGCAATTCCTCGGCATACTTGTCGTCCCAGTTCGGAAAGAACGCCTGCGTGTACCGCATCAGCTCGCCGACCCGCATCCAGTTGGGAAGGTCGCGCTCCTCGGACAGATAGCCGATGCGACCCAGCGTACCGACCGGATTCTCAACTGGGTCGAGACCGAAGACTCGCACCGTCCCCGATTGAGCTTTGAGCATCCCCAAGAGGTGCTTGATGAGCGTCGTCTTGCCCGCACCGTTGCCGCCGATCAGACCGAACACGCCGCCGCGCGGCACGCTCAGCGAGAGATCATTCAGTGCCGTCTTGTTGCCGAACTGCCGAGTGACACGATGAACCTCAACAATCGGTGGAGCCGCCGAGGGAAACGGTTCGGGCATGATCATTCCTCATTTCTCTATACTTCAGTGCGATTGGCTTGCATCGCCGCATGTCGTTGCTGAACGAGTTTGTTGACCTCTTCCAAGGAGACACCCAGTTGCATCGCCTCAGCCAGCAACTGGTCGATGCGATCCGTCAGAATCTTCAGCCGCTCGCGCCGAGCCAGCGGCGAGCCTTGATCGGAAACGTAAGTCCCCGCTGTGCGCCGCTTCTCGACGATGCCGGCCATCTCCAGCTCGCGATACGCCCGCGCGACCGTATTCGGGTTGATCAGCAGTTGCTCGGCCAACCCACGAATCGGCGGCAGTTCTTCACCCGCCGACAGCCGACCGGACGCGACCAGATACTTGATCTGATTCACGATCTGCTGATAGATCGCCACGCCATCGTTGGGAGAAATGTGAATTTGCACGGCGTTGTCTCGGTGCGAACGAGCCGCATTCGGCTCTCAATCTTGTATTAACTCAATAATACAATAAGCGCCTGAATCGTCAAGAGACTTTTTGAAATTGAGGGGCACTCGTTAACCCGTCGTCGCCAGTCCCACGTCTGCCAGCAACGCAACACTGGGAGGAAGGGTACGACGAATTTGTCGGTGACCAGATTCGTCGTCTCCCTCAATTCGTCGTACCCTTTCTCTGCCGTTTTGAATCTGCCAGGACCATTTGTCGCACCCAATGGTTGCTCCGTATCCCCGGTCGGCTGTTGAAGCGAGCGGCGACGTTTACACTGCCGCACCTTCGCGGAGGACCGTCCATGATCTGGCTGCTGTCATTGCTGTTGTGTGCCGACCCTGCTGCTGCCGAGTCGCCTCGGATCACGAGTGAGCTGATCTTTCCGCTGAACGCTCAGCACAATCACGCTCCGGGGATTGTCGAGTGCCCGAACGGTGACTTGTTTGTTTCGTGGTATCGCGGCTCCGGCGAACGCCGAGCGGACGATGTCGCGGTCTACGGAGCATGGCTGCCGAAAGGAGAGTCGAAGTGGACCGAGCCGTTTGTGCTCGCCGACACGCCGGGCTTTCCGGATTGCAACACGGCGTTGTTCCTCGACGATCAGCAGCGGTTGTGGCTGTTCTATCCGACGATCCTCGCGAACTCGTGGGAATCGTGTCTGACGAACTTCAAAGTCTCGTCGCAGTTCGCTCGGCCGGGATCGCCCAAGTGGGATCGCGAGGGCTTGATCCTGCTCAAGCCGGACGACTTTGGTGAGCAAGGTCGGCAACGGCTCGATGAGGAATTGAAGCGGCTCAAGCAGCCACTGACCGACAAGCAGAAGCAAGAGATCGATCAAGCTCGGGTGAAGGTCGGCGACAAGCTGTTTCAACGACTCGGCTGGCAACCGCGCTGCAAGCCGACACAACTGCCGAGCGGACGGATGCTGCTGCCGCTCTACAGCGACACGTTTTCGATTTCGATCATGGCCATCAGCGACGATCGTGGCCAAACGTGGCGAGCCAGCCAACCGCTGTTCGGTTTCGGAAACATTCAGCCGGCCGTGCTGCGTCGCAACGACGGGACGCTCGTCGCCTATATGCGTGAGAACGGTTACTCGAAGCGCGTCCGCGTCTGTGAATCGAAAGATGACGGCGAGTTGTGGGGACATGTCGGCGCGAGCGATTTGCCGAACCCGGGATCGGGACTCGACGGACTGCGGCTGGCGAATGGAACTTGGGCGCTGGTCTACAACGACACGACTTCTGGCCGTCGAAGTCTGGCCGTGTCGTTGTCGTTCGATGAGGGTCGCACCTGGCCGAAGACGCGGCATCTCGAAAACCAAACGCAGGGGCAGTTCCATTACCCGGCGATCACGCAAGGGAAGGACGGCACGCTGCACGTCGTCTACAGCCACTTCGTCGAGCAAGGCAAAAGCATGAAGCACGCCGCCTTCAACGAAGCCTGGGTCAAAGCCGGCGATGAACTCAGTCAGGCGACGATCCGGGCGGCCGTCGCGAAATCGCTGCCGCTGTTGGAAAAGGGAGCCAAGGGTTCGATGGCCGAGCGCAAGCAGTGTTTTACCTGCCACAACCAAGGACTGCCGATCCTGGCGTTGACGACCGCTCGTTCGCGCGGATTCGAGATCGACGAAGAGCACATCCAGGCCCAGCTCAAGCTGACTGCCGATTTCCTCGCCAAGAACATGACCCGCTACCTCGAAGGCAAAGGACAAGGGGGAGCCGCCGACATGGCCGGCTATGCCCTCTGGACGCTGGAGCTTGGCGGCTGGAAACCGGACGAGACGACAGCCGCCGTCGCCGAATATTTTCTGCTCTTCCAAAAAGACCGCGACCATTGGGAGCCGGTCTCGCATCGCCCACCCACCGAGCACAGTCCTTTCACGACCAACTTCGTCTCGCTGCAAAGTTTGAAAGCGTTCGGCACCGACGCGCTGCGAGACCGCGCGGCGGCACGTTCCGAGCAAGTCCGCGAGTGGCTGCTCAAGACCGAACCACAAGACACCGAAGACCGAGTCTTCCGTCTGCGAGCACTGAAAGTCGCAGGTGCCTCGATCGACGAGATTCGCCGCGCGACCGCCGACCTGCTGCGGACCCAGCGCGACGACGGCGGCTGGGCTCAACTGGCCGAAATGTCGAGCGACGCCTACGCGACCGGCTCCGCACTGGTCGCACTGCATCAGGCCGGTGGGCTCGCCACCGAGGACGCCGCGTACCAAAAAGGGTTGAGCTATCTGATCTCGACCCAGCACGCCGACGGCTCGTGGCATGTGACCACGCGCAGCAAACCGATTCAAACCTACTTCGAGTCCGGCTATCCGCACGGCAAGGACCAATTCATCTCGATCGCCGCCGCCGGCTGGTCCACGACCGCACTCGCACTGGCGCTGCCGAAGCCTTCCCCTGAAACGAAGTGACAAGGAACAATCAATGTCCTCCGAAACTTTCTTCGCGATCAACACACACGAGCAGCCGTGGGAAGAACGGTTCAACGAGAAGATCGGCCGCGCTTTGTTCCGCAAGAATCTGCACACCGATCCCGAAACCGGTGCCGAGATTCGCTTGGTCCGCTATCCGGCCGGGATCATCAACCCGCTGCACACGCACCCGTGCGGGCATGGCATGTATGTGCTCGAAGGGACGCTGGTGACTCACAAGGGTTCGTTCGGCCCCGGCACGTTCGTCTGGTTCCCCGAAGGAGAAGCGATGGAACACGGAGCCAGCGCCGATGGCGACGTCACCGTCCTGTTCATCACCAACAAGAGTTTCCGCATCGACTACATCGGCTGAAACGGGAGGGCGAGGCTCCCGCCGAGCCGGTGTGTGAATCACGCGTGATCCCCGACCTGGCTCGGCGGAAGCCTCGCCCTCCCTTTAGCCGAATCCTCAAGACACCAGAAGGAACTTCGTCCATGAGAAACCTCGTTCGCGCCGCATTAGTCGTGTCGTTGTGGATGTTCGCTGCGGAAGTCACGCCTCGCGCCGTCGCTCAAGAATTGCAGCAACCGGAGAGCTACCTTCGGCTGCACTACATCAAGTCCGAGCACATGATTCCCATGCGAGACGGCGTGAAGCTGTTCACGTCGGTCTTCGTGCCGCGCGACACGACGAAGACGTACCCGATCATGATGAAGCGGACGCCGTACAACGTCGGGCCGTATGGCGAGGACAAGTACCCGGCGAAGGTCGGCCCCAGCGAACATTTCGTGAAGGCGGGCTACATCTTCGTCAATCAGGACGTGCGCGGCCGATTCGCCTCCGAGGGAGAATTCACGCAAGTCACGCCACACATCCCGAAGAAATCGAAGCCGACTGACGTCGACGAAAGCTCGGACACGTTCGACACGATCGAATGGCTCCTGAAGAACATTCCAAATCACAACGGGCGAGTCGGCATGGCGGGGATCTCGTACCCCGGCTTCTACGCGGCGGCTGGGATGATCGATGCGCATCCGGCGCTGAAAGCGGTTTCGCCGCAGGCTCCGGTGGGCGATTGGTACTTCGACGACTTCCTACATCACGGGTCGTTTTTCTTGGCTCATGCGTTTAAGTGGTTGACGGGCAACGACCGCGAGCGTCCAAAGCCGACCACCGAGCCGGCGAAGCCCTACGTCTACCCGACCCCCGACGGCTACAAGATGTTTCTGGAGGCCGGCTCGGTCGAGAACATCGACAAGCTGTACCTCAAGGGGACGATCCCGTTCTGGAAGGACATGATGCTGCACCCGAACCGCGACGAGTTCTGGCAGAAGCGTGCTCTGATCCCGCATTTGAAAAACGTCGCTCCGGCGGTGATGACCGTCACCGGCTGGTACGACGCCGAGGATCTTTACGGCTCGTTCAAAACGTATCAGTCTGTCGAAGCGCAGAACCCGAAGGTCAAGAACGTGCTGGTCGTCGGCCCGTGGCATCACGGCGGCTGGGCCAGCGTGGATGGGGACAAGCTCGGCAACGTGACGTTCGGCTCGAAGACCAGCGCGTTCTACCGCGAGCACATTGAGTTGCCGTTCTTCGAGAAATATTTGAAGGACAAAGACCGCCCCGCGCCCGCCGAGGCGACCGTCTTCGAGACCGGCTCCAACGTCTGGCGAACCTTCGACCATTGGCCACCGAAGCAGGCTCAGCCGAAGCAGTTGTTCTTACGAGACGGCGGCAGCTTGCAGTTCGCTCCGCCCGACAAGGCAGCGACGGACGCGAGCTTCGACGAGTTCGTCAGCGACCCCAACAAGCCGGTCCCGTACTGCGAGATTATCACTCCCAAGATGACGATCGAATACATGGTCGATGACCAACGTTTCGCCTCGCGTCGGCCGGACGTGCTAACGTATCAGACCGACGTTTTCATTGAGGACACCGTCGTCGCTGGCCCGATCGAAGCCGATCTGTGGGTCTCGACCACCGGCACCGACGCCGATTGGGTCGTCAAATTGATCGACGTCCGCCCGGATGCTCCCGAAGGGACGCCGCTGGCCGGATACCAAATGCTGATCCGTAGCGAGGTCATCCGTGGCCGATTCCGCAACGACTACGCCAAACCCGAACCGTTCAAACCGGGCGAACCGACGCGAGTCCGCTTTGAACTGCTCGATGTACTGCATCGTTTCCAGAAGGGACACCGGCTGATGGTGCAAATCCAGAGCACCTGGTTCCCGCTGGTTGATCGCAACCCGCAGACGTTCATCGACAACATTTACTTCGCGAAGCCAGAAGATTTCAAGAAGGCGACTCACCGAGTCTTCCGCTCCGCCGCACACCCGACGAGTCTGCGGATGGGAGTGCTCCCCACGCCGAAGTCCCTCTCGAATCCATAATTGGGCACGCTCATGCAGGCGTATTCGGACGAGATGAAGCTGGCCATCGAAGACTGACCGGTGCTGGCAGGATCTCGTGAATTCGTCTCGCCGAGGGTGGCGTCGAGTCATTGAAACCCACCAATCGACGGTTGTCTGGTTGGCGAGGTCGATGAAGCGTTTGTGGTGAGTCTCGATGACTCGACCCACCCTACGTTTGCGGATCACCGCGCAGCATTACTTCAACGAACCGAGATACGCCAGCAGGTCGGCGACTTGCTGGGCGGTCATGTCTCGGAACAGCAGGTCGGGCATCAGGGACTGCCGCTGCGGGACGAGTTGCTCGATCTGTTTCACGGGAATGCGGGTCACTTTGTCTTGAGCATCTTTGAGAACGACTTCGTTGTCATCCTTGCTCAGCAGGAGGCCCGTGATCGTGCGGCCGTCGTCGATCTCCACGAGATGGGTGACGTACTTGGGTTCGATCAGCTTCGAAGGTTCGAGGATGCTCTCCAGAAGTTGGGCTCGCGTGAGTTTTTTGCCGATCAGCGTTAATTCGGGGCCGACTTCCTTCCCTTCTTTTTGGATGCGGTGACAGTTCTTGCAGGAGACGCCGGAGGTTTCGAAGAAGACTCGCTTACCTCGCTCCTGATCGCCGGAGAGCGCGAGAATCTGTTGCGGCTGAACGACGCTGCCGAGTCGTTTGATGCGTTGGTCCGGCGGAAGGAATCGCTCGAACAGATCGCGGATACTGACGTCGCTGTGCTGCGTGGCTTGATCGATCGCGAGAGCGATCGCCGGTTTCGGTAGCGTGCGGTCGTCGACGTCTTGCAACAGCAGTAATGCACCGCTTGTTGACGACAGGAGGCGGCGCACAAGTTCGGCTTGGTTGTTCGCACTCTTCGCAGCACGTAGCCGTTCAAGGGTAGCCAACTCGTCTTGCCGGAGCTTGGCAGCTGCTTCGTTACCGGTCATGTCTTTGGCGGTCTCCGTGGAAATCTGCCGAATCCAGTGGTCGATCAGAGCGACGCCGGTGCGGTCGATTTCGGTCGAGCCGATGTGCGGCATGCGGCCGCCACCGAGTTTTGACATGCGATACAGCAGCACCGAGCGGAACGGATCGCCTGGCGCGACGACTTGCGCGCCATGGATGCCGAACGTGCCTTGCGTCGGTCGCACGCCGATCATGTTGGTTTTCTCCAACGGCAAGTCGTAGTGCATCATCGACAGGACCGCACCGCCGGCATGTTGGCGGTGACAGGCCGAGCAATTCGCGTGCAAATACGCGCGGGCTTTGCCGTCCAGGTCAGCGAACGAATCGTGCGGGTTGGCGAGTCGCGGCCGCTTGTCGGTCGGCGGGGCAGGTTCGATGAGTTTGATGTGCGCCAATGTGTCGAGTTGCGAAGCGACCGTGTCACCGTAGCCGTGGTCTTTGTTCAACTGAGCCGGGATGAAGCCCAGCGCCGAACCAGACCACTTGTTGTGGCAGCGCTGACATTCGGCTCGGCCGGAGAACCGCCACGTTTGTTGGCGTTTTCCACCGGGAGCGTTGGCGTCGACGATGTCGAACGTCCGTTCCGCACCGGCGGCGGCAAGCAGCACCGCATCGGATTGCTCGTCGTTCCATTGATAGCTGTAGGTCTGCCAGTCGATGCCGTCGAAGTGCAGGACTTGTGTTTCGATTCGGCGACGGCTGGCCGGCTGGCCTTGTTGCATGTCCAGCGACAGAGTCTTGGCGAACACGGTGTCTTTCGGAAATGTCGCTGACGCGCCGACGGCTTTGATCGGGAAGAAGTTGGGAATCGAAAGTTCGCCGGGAATGGCGACCACACGCTCGGCCACGGCATGGTCGGCCCACGGTTCCGCGTTGATCGAGTAGGGGATGACACCCGGAGCCGGTGACTGAGCGGTGACCGATGCGAACAGCCCGGTCTCGCTGAGCTTGCGCGGGAACGTGGCGCTCTGATCGGGCTGCGGGTTCGGGATCATGCGGTGAATCGACCCGGCGGTGTGGTCGAGCAGATAAAACTCGCCGTCGTTGTCGTCGCCGAATCCGACGATGCGGTGCGTGGTGTCGGCAAGTTCGCGGTGATCGACAACTTTTCCATCGGCGTATCGAAATCCCCAAATCTTGCCGGTGTCGTAGTCGCCGTAGAGGTGATGTCCGTGAAGCTGCTTGAGCCGCGAGCCGTAATACGTCAGCCCGTCGGTGATGGACGAGGACTCGGAGTGCGGCACATCGATCGTCGGCGGCAAGATCGGTGTCGGTCCGCGAGGCCATTCCGGGTTCGTTGACTGCCGGCCTTCCATGACGCTCCAGCCGTAGTTGCCGCCGCGCTCGACGCGATCCAGCATCTCCCACAATTCCCAGCCGACATCGCCGACCCACAGATCACCGGTCTTGCGATCGAAGCTCATCCTCCACGGGTTGCGAAATCCGTATGCCCAAATCTCGCCCCGCGCCCCTTTCAAATCGACGAACGGATTGTCGGCCGGAATTCGGTAGTTCTTTCCGTCGTCAGCGTGATCGACGTCGATCCGCAGGATGCACGACAGCAAGTTGCTGACGTCCTGGCCGGCGCGCCGCGAGTCCGGCGGGTTCGGCCCGGAGCCGTCGCCCGTGGAAATGTACAAGCAGCCGTCGAGTCCAAACTTCAAACAGCAGCCGTTATGGCCGCCGGAGAGCCAAGTGATGATCGTCGTTTCGCTGGCCGCATCGATCGTCGGCGGGTCGGTGTCCGACACGCGAAACCGCGCGATGTGCGAGCCATCATCGAGGTTCTCCCCCTTGATGTAGCACACATAACAGTACCGATTTTTCTGAAAGTCAGGATGAAACTCGATCGCGTAGACGGCCTGGACTCCCGAAATCTCTTTCGCGAGGTCAACCACCAGGTCGGCCTTTTTGACGTCGGGCTTGTTCGGAAATGAAAAGATCTTGCCGGCCTGCTCAACAACGAATAGCCGGTTGCTGCCCGGTGCTTTGGTGAGATCGAGGCAATTGTTGAATTTGAGTTCCGGAAACACACGTTCGGTCACATAAGGAAACGGCACTTCAGGCGACCCAGTGATGCGTGACGTGGTCCACGCCGTTCGCTTTTCGATGCCAACTTTCGGCGAGTCAGCGTCTGCGGGGTGTGCGGCCGGCAGGAACACGAAAGACAACGTCAGTGCTGCGAGCAGTTTTGTGGTCAGGTGTTGATTCAAGGTGCTTTCTCCCGAAGAGCGCGGTTTCGATGTTTCCGAGCACGACAAATCCAATGATCTTGAACGGTGATCGAGAATTCGAGTCCGTTTCACGATGCCTCACAATGCTGTTGTCTTCAGCCGCGACTTCAGCCTTTGACTGCTCCAAACGCGGCGTAGCACGAATTCTTGTGGAGGATTTCGACTTCGCGAAAGCCAACCTCGCGGAGCAAGTCCAACTGAAACACGATCGAGCGGGGCGTGTCCTCGCGGATGATGCGTGTGAACAATTCGTCCCGATACGCCTCACCGCCGACGGAGGTCAGGTACTCGCCATAACGACGCCAATGGATCGCTTGAATTTTCGGAATCGGGCTTTCGATCAGGTCGAAAATCCAAATGGAACCGCTCGGCTTCAGGGCAGCGTGAAACTTTTGGAAGACGGAGCGCCACTCGTCGTCCGTTCGCAAATGGTGCAGCGTGGCGGCGGCGACGATCACGTCGAATCGCTGCTCACCGAGTTGCAGTTCGCGCATGTCGGAATGGATTGCGGTCACGGTCCCCGATGTTTGCGGACGAATGCGGCTGACGGCGCAATCGAGCATCTGTTGGCTCAGATCGACCAGCGTGACGTTCAGATTCGGGAGACTCTGCAACAGCTTCAGGGTGTAGTTCCCGCCGCCGCATCCAACATCGAGCAACTCTTTCGCATGCGGAGTCGTTACCGCTGCGGCTTCTGCCACGAGGCTCATGGACAGCGTCGCATCGACCGTCGCCACCTGCCCGGTTTCGAGATTCGAGTAGACGGCGACTTCGGCATCGAACCGCTGGCGGATTTCTTCGACGGAGGATTTTTCGTCGCTCATCGTACGGCCTTCTCGTGTGGCAGTTGTCATTTCAAGTTGTTGCAAGGAACGCTCGAATCGCCTCGTTCACCGGCAGTGGATTTTCCAGCGGCGCAAGATGCCCTGAATCCGGAATCACTCGGAACGTCGCGTGCGGCAAGGCGGAAGCGATCTCGGACATCTCGGTGGGAGTCGAAATCACATCCTGTTCGCCGACGAGCACCAGAGACGGGCACTCGATCGTCGGTAACCACGGCCGAGCGTCCGCTCGTTCCGCCATCCCGCGCGAGGCGGCGGCGATGCCGTGCGAGTTTGTCGCGAGCATCACTTGCCGAATCTCTTCGATCCACGATGGCTCACGCACCTTGAATCCTGGAGCGATCAACTTCGGCAGCATCGCTTTCACGACGATCTCTGGCCCCAAAGGAACAACGTCGTCCGCAAGCTTGAGCCGACTCGCCGCAGCCTCGGAGGAATCGGGAACGGCTCGCGTGTCGCACAGAATGAGCGCCTTCAATCGGGACGCATGCCGACGCACGAACTGCCACGCGATGTAGCCTCCCATCGACAAGCCACACAGCACGACCGGCTCCGTGATCTGCAACGCATCCAGCAATGCGGCGAGGTCGTCGGCGAATTGCTCCATCGTGACCTTGCCCTCGGTCACAGTGCTCTGCCCGAACCCGCGCAGGTCAGGCACGACGCAGCGATAATCGCGCGACAAGTCAGCGACCTGTTCTCGCCACATCGTGTGGTCGAGCGGAAAGCCATGCACAAACAAAATCGGCGAGCCTTGCCCGACATCCTGGGCGGATAGCGTCGCTCCCGGAATGTGGATCACAGCACAAACACTCCTACCAAGATTTCGAGAATCCCCATCAGGCTTCCCCCCGCGATGAGGCCGGCGCAGATCGGTTCGTGGTTTTCGACCCACAGGTTTCCGTGAGCGTTTTCTTCCTTGATGCGACCGACTCCGAGCAGCCAGAACAGAAACGCTCCGGCGAACATGCAGAACGCGGACTTGAAGTCCAACACAAACGCCAACCCGATCGCCATCGGCGACAGCGGTAGTTTGTTCTTCGAGGTGATGCGGAGGATTTCCAGAATCAATCCTGCCAAGGCAGCCACGATGACCGCCTTGATGATCGACGGGGAGAGGTTATGCAGCCCCTCGGTCAGCAGTTTCGCCACGCCGATCCAAACGGTGGCTGCGGGCATTTTGAATTCCGACGACTGAATGTTCTTGATCGTCTCGACGTCGTTTGGATCGACGTCCTTTGTGAAGAGCGCGAAGAACAAGAACGTGCTGGCGATCGCTCCGCTGAAGATGCCGATGATGTGGCCGACGGCCTGCTGTCGCGGCTTGGCTCCCAGCATGTAGCCGGGCTTGATGTCCATCAGCAGGTTGGACGAGTTGCCGACGACCTCGGCCGTGATGCCGGCGGTCGCGAGGTTGGCCTTGATGTCTCTCGGCTGGACCATGCCGTAAAACAGTTGCGTAATCTTGCTGGTGGCTCCGACGGGAGTCGTGCTGGTCAGTGCCGTCGAACTGGCGGCCACCAACGACAAGACATACGTCAGCGGCAGGCCGACCAGCGACACCCAAAAGGGAATCCCAAAGAATGCCGTCGCCAGTCCCGCTGTCACACAGCTCATCAGCGGAATGCCGACGACGGAAATCCACAGCGGGAACTCGATGTCTTTCAACACATCGTCACTCGGCTGAGACTTTTTTCCGCGATGGAAGAGGTTCGTGAAAACTTCCGGCTTCGAGAACAAGGCCACAAACGAGATGACCACCATCGCCGCGACTCCTGGCCACAGCGACCACAACAGAATCTGCTTGTCGTTGATCAGCCCCTTGGCATTCGGCTTGATCTCACCCAGGCTGAGCATCCAGGGAGCCAGCACCAAGTGATTGATGCAGGCTCCCAGCATCATCGACGAAGCGGCTCGAATCCCCATCAAGCCGCCGGCCCCCATCATCATCACGTCTAACCCCGGCGAGATTCCAAGTTGCCGTGTGTCGATCCCATTCATCGTCGGAACCTTCAACTTCCAGCGTTCGAGGAAGTCGAACAAATCCTCCGGCAAGTGCCAAATCACCGCCTTGGCTCGCAGGATTTTGACTTGCAGCAACTCTTGCAGTTTTTCTCCTTGAATGAACTTGATGAATGCCGCCAGACCCGCAGAGTAGGCCAGCACTTTGGCTTTGAACATTCCGACGGCGGCATCCGACGAATGCAACATGTCCATCACGACTCCGGCGGCCTGCCCTTCGGGAAACGGATGCTGTTCGTCGTTGATAAATCGCCGCTTCATCGGGAACGCAAACAGGACTCCGAGAATCGAGATCGCCGAATTCCACGCAATGATCTGCCACCACGGCAGCAGAACTTGGTTAGCGATCATGTACGCCACCAGCGATGACGTCAGCGGCATCGTCATGTAGCCGGCCGACGTCGCGATCGACTGCATGGCGTTGTTTTCGAGGAGCGTGAATTCACGCGCGCCGAATTGTTGGAGAACCTTGAAGAAGGCAAACGCCATGATGACCGAAGTGATGCCGACCCCCAGCGACCAACCTGTTCTCGCTCCGATGTAGAGATTCGTCGCCGAAAGAAATCCGCCGAGGATGAAGCCGGTCAGGCCTGCTCGGAAGGTGAGCTGTGGCATGTCACCGCGATAAACATTCTCCAGCCACCAGCGATCCTTCTGTTCGAGGGACCATTCTCGGATTTGCTCTTCGGTCAGTTGCTTGATCGCCATGTCGGCCTCCTGCGGACATTGATTCTCGACGCGCACTGGTCGCGAGGCGCGGCAGCGTATCAAAAGTCGCCGCTGGGCGGCACTGGGAGTCGTGCCTATACTGCCGCAGGAATTCGTGACTCGTGACAGGTTTCAAAGCACATCATGCCTGAATCTTTTCGTGGCCAGTTTTTGATCTCGGCCAAACATTTGCGTGACGCCAACTTCTTTAAGACGGTCGTATTGCTGCTGGAGCACAACCAGCACGGAGCGATGGGGCTGGTCGTCAATCGGCCTTCCTCGGTGACCGTCTCACAAGTGCTGTCCGAGCACTTCGAGTTGCCAGAGACCGGCGAAGTGGTCTTCATGGGGGGGCCGGTCGAGCCGGGAAACCTCTTCATCCTGCACAATGCGGACGATCTCGATTTCTCCGAGTCGCCGCCGCTCGAAGGAGTCTTCGTGGGTTTCACGCAAGATGTCTTCGAGTCGGTTGTGCGAGCGGTCTCGGAAGGAGACGAAGAAGCTCGCTTCCGAGTCTTCTCCGGTTGCGCAGGTTGGTCACCGAAGCAGTTGGAAGGGGAAATCAATCGCGGCGACTGGCTGCTGTATGAAGCCTCGCCGGAGTTCGTCTTTCACAAAGACCCCTACGAAGTCTGGGACACGCTGATGCGGACGTTCCAGAAGGCTCACCAACTGCTGCCCACCGCGACCGATCATCCCGAATGGAATTGAGCGTGTCTTCGTAGACCGGACGCCCACGTCCGGTCTGTTGTTTGTTCGGACGTAGGCGTCCGAACTACGGTTGGAGCGAGGTCGAATGGTCACGCCGCCCGGCGAGTTTCGACTTGCGAGCGTATCTGTCCGAAGGCCGCTTTGAGTTGTCGCACGACAAGCTCTGGGTGATGAGCCGGCAACTCTGGGTACACAGGCAGCGACAAAACTTCGCGCGACGCGGCTTCCGCCTGCGGAAACTCGCCGACGCGGTGGCCGAGATGCTCAAAGCAGGGCTGCACATGCAGCGGGATCGGATAGTAAACCATCGCGCCGACGTGGTTGGCTCGCAGTCGTTGCTGCACGCCGTCACGCCGGCCACCGGGAATGCGAACGGTGAATTGGTTGTAAACGTGCTTGTACTCGCGAGGTTCCACCGGCAGTGCGATTTCGTCGTTGAGGCTGTAAGCGGCAAACAACTCGCGGTACGTCTGCGCGTTTCGGCGACGAGCTTCGGTCCACTGGTCGAGGTGCTTGAGCTTGATCCGCAGGATCGCGGCTTGCAGCGCGTCGAGCCGGCTATTGAGTCCGATCTCGGTGTGATGGTAGTTGCCAGTGTCGCCGTGGACTCGCAGGCAGCGCAGTTGCTTGCTGAGGTCTGCGTCATCGGTGGTCAACATGCCACCGTCACCCGCGCCACCGAGATTCTTGGTCGGAAAGAAACTGAAACAGCCGATCGTGCCGAGCACTCCTGCACGGCGGCCGCGATACTCGGCTCCGATCGCTTGGCAGGCGTCTTCGACGATCGAAACACCGTGGCTCACCGCGATCCGCCACAGCCGCTCCATGTCGGCACATAGGCCAAAGAGATGGACCGGCATGATCGCTTTCGTGTGTGGTGTGATCGCGGCCTCGACTGCTTCGGGATCAATGTTGAACGTCACCGGGTCGATGTCCACAAACACCGGCTTCGCGCCGAGTCTGCAGATCGAACTGGCGGTCGCGAAGAACGTGAACGGGCTGGTGATGACCTCGTCACCGGGGCCGACACCGAGTGCCATCAACGCCAGAATCAGGGCATCAGTCCCCGATGCGCAGCCGATCGCTGAGCGTGAATCGCAATACTTCGCGATCTCGGCTTCGAGTCCGCTGACTTCCTCGCCGAGAATGAATTTCTGCTCGGCGAGCACACGGCCAACGGCGGCGGTGACTTCGTGAGCAAGCGTCTGATGCTGAGCGATCAGCGAGATAAACGGAACCGGCTCGTGCGGAGCATGAGCGGAGAGATTCTGGTCGGACATGAGCGATTCCTTTCGCTGTCGAGAGTTCGTTCCACGAACGCGCGGACAATACGCCGCGCAGGAAAAATCGGTCAAGACATTTGTGGCGTGGCCGAGCCGGCGAGATTTCTTCGTTGGCCGTTTCGAGTCAGCACGACGCGCCAGTCAGCACGACGCGCGGGGATTCATGAGAGATTCGGCGAGCGGCAGGGCGTCAGCCCTCCGAGTCAAAACGCATGGAATCACTCGGAGGGCTGACGCCCTGCCGCTCGCCATAAACATCTCATTCGAGGCCGCGAGGGGTATAACTTATGCGTCGGAAGGGACGCGGCGTCGCGGTGACGGAACTGGTTGTGGCGTACTTCGCCTCGCGGACGATCGCAGAGGTCGGCTTCGCCTGTTGTGCGAGTTCACCGGAAAGTTGCGACAAAAACTTGGTGCTGGCGCGGTTGATGATGACGACTCGGCTGGCACCGCGCGGATTGTTCAGCGGACGGATGATGCAGACAACTTCGGATTCCGATTTTGGATCGACCTCGCTCGCCGAGTCGGAGTCATTCATCGCCGGAGTAACCGGAATGCCGAGCGCCGCCGCCGCCAGTTTCGGTCGATCCTGCGAGTCTTCCGGTTCGGAATGACCTTTGGACGATGCGAATGGGCCAGCAAGTTCATCGGTGGCGGACTCAGATTTCTCGTCGTCAAACATCGGTTCCTCGGTGTGAGTCGGCGCGGGTGCCGCCGCACGAGAGGCCAGTGCATCGGCTTGTGGTCTCGGCTCGCCTTGCGGGTACAAGTGCGACAACTTCACTTCGTCGAGCAAGTCATGAATCGGTTGCAGTCCGGAATACAGTCCACGCTGATCGCGTTGGTCCGCAGCAATGCAGACTCCGATCAGTCGGCCGGCGGTGTCGAACAAGCCTCCGCCGGAGCGGCCTTGAACGGGGACTCCGGTGCATTCGATGTTGTCGGGACCGTTGTAACGGTTCAGGAGGGTGACTCGATGCTGCAATTTGGTCGGCGGATCACCGGCGCTGCAGCCGATGCTGAAGACGTGTTGGCCGACGGTCGTTGCGTTCGACAAGCCGGCGATCGGAGCGACGGGCAACGGCCGCGCGGTCGGAATCCAGATCAGTCCGACATCCCGTTCGAGGTCGTAGCGCATCACATGAGCAATGGTCGTTTCGTGTTTGGTGCCATTGAAGATGTCGACTTCGATCAGCGGCTTGTCGTCGATTTTTCGAAAGATGTGGCCGCAGGTCAGAATCGTGGTGCGTCCTTCGCGACTGTCGATGATCGTGCCAGTCCCGAAGTTGATGCCTTGCGAATCCTTCACACGAATCCGCAGGCACGCCTGAAGCGGATCGGTGCTCTTCGACGTCGGCGAGTTCACAGCATCGACCTGTTTCGCGCGAATGATCGGTGCGTCGGGTTTGGTGTGAGAAATCTCAGATTTCAAATTTGAGATTTCCGATTTGGGAGGGCTGCTCTCGGCGATCGGAGCGGCGTTCGTATTCGCCAGCCGAGCACGTTCACACATGCGGCGGAGTTCGCTTTCCGGTTCCGGCGGTACGCCCTCGATGCGATCCACTTCGCGGCCGGCGATGATCAGGATGAATGCCGGAATTCCACGGAGACCATACTTGTCTCGGCAGAGAGACGGGTTTTCATCAGCGTTGATGATCTGCAGCGGATAGCCTTCGCGTTGTAGACGATGGACCAGCGGAGCAATCTGCTGGCAGGGATAGCAACGGTCGGGAGCGGTGAATTCCAGAACAACCGCTTCGGGATCTGCGGCGGTCACGGCCGCAGCCATCAGGCACAACGCAACGACGTGCATGTCAGGCCTCCTTGCCTTCGAATCGCGTGCGACTTGTAATTCCGACAACGCGCGCGGACAGAATTACAAACCGATTCCAGACAGGCTCCGCCTGGGAATCGCTCGTTCGTCGCGAATTGGCTGAGTTCTCGATGTCTTGGCGTCTCAGCCGCGAATCGCAACTCGGCAAGCGACAGCAAGAGCAGTCGGTGTGCCGGCTCGGAATGTTTTTGAGGCAGACATAAATGTCGCTTTTGAGCCGGAACGCGATATACCCCACGCGGTCTCGAATGAGATGTTTTTGGCGAGCGGCAGGGCGTCAGCCCTCCGAGTGATTCCATCCGTGTTGACTCGGAGGGCTGACGCCCT
>SYJG01000004.1 GCA_005798445.1 Planctomyces sp. | reverse complement strand
GAACCACATGACCACCCCAAGATCAAAACCATCGACTACAAGCCAAAAAACAAGCACCGCAAACAGTGACTACCTTTGACTGACACTTTGTCACCACGCAACGCCGCGGGTGACTACCTTTGACTGACACTTGGCCGCTAAACCTGAGAAAACACCAAAAACGGACAGGAAAATCAGGCCGGTGAGCGAGCAACCACCATCGGCCTGATGGGTTGTTGGGATAATTGCTGGCAGCGATTCCGGGGACGAGGGTTGGGACATCGCAATGATTCCTGATTGAAATGAAGCTGCGAAAGACCGACCTGAGAGACGCCGACTCTTGCGAGTGAACGTAAGCACCAAGACGTGGAATCGCAAACGTAATGCACCAGCGAATCGAGATCGGCATCTCAGACTCGCATTGGCACGCCACGATCCGCCATGAAACGCTTCGTCTCGGCGATCGTGTACTCGCCGTAGTGGAAGATGCTGGCCGCGAGCGCGGCGCTGGCATGGCCTTGCGTGACGGCCTCGAACAAGTGCTGCGGGCTGCCCGCTCCGCCGCTGGCAATGACCGGGATGCGCACCGCGTCGGCAACCGCGCGTGTGATCTCCAAGTCGTAGCCGTCTTTCGTGCCGTCGGCGTCCATGCAGGTGAGGACGATTTCACCCGCTCCGAGCCGTTCGACTTCGCGTGCCCAGGCGACCGCTTCTAGCCCCGTCGGAATTCGGCCGCCGCTGATGTGGACGTCCCAAAACTCGCGGCCGTCCTTCTGCACGCGCTTCGGGTCGATGTTCACGACCGTCGCACAACTGCCGAACTTGCGAGCCGTCTCGGTAATCAGTTCCGGCGTGCGCACCGCCGCCGAGTTGATGCTGACCTTCTCGGCTCCCGCTTGAATCAGTTGCGTGACATCCTCGATCGTGCGGATGCCGCCGCCGACGGTGAACGGCATGAAGATCGTATCGGAGACTCGCTGCACAACATCGAGCATAATCTGCCGCGCCTCGTGGCTGGCGGTGATGTCGAGAAACACAAGTTCGTCGGCCCCCTGCTCTTCGTACCGAGCGGCGACCTCAACCGGATCCCCCGCGTCGCGCAGGTTCAAAAAGTTGACCCCTTTGACGACTCGGCCGGCATGAACATCGAGGCACGGAATAATTCGTTTGGCAAGCATCGCAACTCCTAAGGGATCGTCCAATCTTCCAGTTCGAGACCCGGCACAACTTCAAAGTCCGCCCGATTGCGAGTGACCAACTTGGCCCCGACTTCAAGAGCGACGCACGCGATTCTGAGATCCGTTGTTTTGATTTTTAGTCGCGCCTTGCGAAAGGCCGTGAAGCGAATGGCGGCGTCTTGTGAAAAGGAAACGATTCGCATTCGCGAGAGAAACTCCATCGTGAAGGTCATTCCGTCGTACGCGGCAACCAACTGCTGATCGTTCTTGGCTTGTCGCAAAACGGTGTACCAACCGGTCAGCAACTCTTCGACAGTGAGAACCGAAGTCACCAACTCTTCCGGCTCATGTGCGGCAGCACGAGCGCGAACATTTGGGTGTCCTTTGCTGTTGAGAGTCAGCAAGTCGGTATCGAAGAGGAACAGGCTCATCCGGCATCCGCCTCAAGCTGAGCTTGGTCGCGTGCGTCCTGTTCTCTGTCCACAAGGTCGCGATAGTCCGCCATCGCCTTCTCCCACTCCGCCAACAGTGGATGGTCTCTTAATCCACCGGCGAATTTCAGCCACGGATGTTCCTCCGGATGTTCGTCTGGTTGTGACTCCACGCTGACAATCTCCGCACCGTGCGACAAACGCTCGCGCACACTTTCTTGTAAGCGACGAATCGCTTCCTGCCTCGTCTCCGCCTCGACGGTGATTTCCAGAGGACTGCCTGTGCTCGCGCGGAATCCGCGCCCGGCGACTGGTTCGATCAATGTAGAGATTTGCATAACCATTTCCTTTCGACGTTGTTCCAGGCGAGGCCAGAATAACAACGATTCACATTCACTGTCAGAGCGAATCATTCCGCAACCAACTGGACGGCATCCACAATGACGTAGCCGTCGGTGCCAGTGTTGCTGATGACGACCTTCGCCGGTTGCGATGGATCAAACCGAAAACCGCCGAATGACCGGAAACCGTCCTTCGTCTCCTTCTTCTGGTCGAGCTTTACGGTCTTCTCGCAGTCAGCCGACGTGATCGTGACCGGCACATTCGTCGCGCGGTTGGGGTTCACCGTGTAGGCGATGCGGACGTCGTACTTGCCCGACTTCGGGATTTTGAACGAGAACTCGGCACGGCAGTCTCCTTTGGCGGTGTTGTTGTCGTGCAGTTAGTCCGCTCCGACGAAGCCGCTGGTGGAACTGCTGTGAGTCCATGCGCCGGTCAACTTGGCGTCGGGGTTGTCGATGACGAGACCGGGCAGCTTCGTGGCGTCGATGCCGGGCACTCGTTTCGGGCCGGTCCAGTCGAGGACTTGTTCATCGGCGAGCAGACGCTCGCGCAGCTTCGGGTACGGGACGTCTTGCACGGCGCTGTTGGAGTCGATCGCCATTGAGGCAGCGGTTGCGGTCGATTGGCCGAGCACCATGAAGACCGGCTCCATGCGGATCGAGCCGTAGGAAATATGCGTCGCCGCGAGACAGACCGGCACCAGCAGATTCGAGCACTGCGACTTTTTCGGGACGAGGCTGCGGTACGAGATCGCGTACGGACTGAAGCCGCCGACTTGCACGTCCCCTTCGTTCCAGACGCGGCCGTCCTTTGCGTACCGCTGCGTGTTATGCGAGTCCATCGTGTAGGCAGCGAGGCCGACGGAGTCCTCGGCGACGACACGGCCCTGGCAGTTGTGCTGCGTCATGACGTAGTCGGAGATCATCCGCCGAGCTTCGCGGACGTAAAGCTGATGCGGCCAATTGTCGTTGTCGGTGAATTCATCCTTCGCCATGCCGAGCCGCTGAAAGTGTGAGCGAACCGATTCGGGGACTCGCGGATGGTTGGCTAGTGACCAGAGCAGTCCGCTGGTGTAGCTGATGTGCTCTTTGTAGATCCGCTCGCGAGCCGTGTAGTCGCCGTTCGGGTAGTCGTAGTTCGCTCCGATGAAGTCGGTGCTGATCGCGAAGTTGTTGTTGGTGTCGGTCTTCCGGTTCGGCATGAAGATCGGGTTCCAAGGAATGCGTGTGTCCCCCGCCTCGCAGTTGCGGAAGAGCAGTTCCCATCGCTTCTCGTCGTAGTCGGCGGGCTTCGGCCACGCTCGGCGGTTCTCGGCCACATCAGTCGTGCAGAGCCGCAAGTTGTAGGTCTGAACGCGACGGTCTTCGGCCCCCTCTTCGCCGGGAGGTTCCTTCTGAACCAGCGGCAGGAGGCCGCTTGTCGGATCGCCGGGCTTCACGAATGGATCGACCGACTTGATGAATTGGTGGTGCGTCGCGTTCTTCGTCTGCACACCATTGAGCGTCTCGCCGTATTTCGCGTTCGCCTCGCGGCCGACATGGAAATCGACTCCCGCCTTGGCCATCAAGTCCCCTTCGTAAGTCGCGTCGATGAACATCGAGCCGGTGAACTCCAGCTCTCCCTCCAGACGAATGCTGCTGATGCGGTCGCCGGATTTGACGACTCCGTTTCTCAGGTCGAGCCGTCCGGTGACGACCGGCACCTTCGCAGTCTTGAGCATGTCACGATAAATCGCTTCGGCGACGTGCGGCTCGAACGTCCACATTTCCTTCTCGCCGGTTTGCCGACTGCTGCGGTACGCCTCACGCTTCTCCCATTTCCAGGCGTCGTCCTTCGCGTAGTGCTCGGCGACCGCTCGGTAGAAACCGCGCGACAGCCCACCGATCGCCCCCTTGTTGCCAATGTCGGTCGCTCCGAGTCCGCCGGAAGTCAGTCCGCCGAGATGTTTTGACGGCTCGATGAGCACGACCGACTTCTTCATCTTCGTCGCCTGCACAGCCGCGATGATCCCGCCGGACGTGCCGCCGTACACGACGATGTCATACGGCGGACTCTTCGTCGCGGCGTTCTGAGCAAGAACGAGGAAAGGATCGCCGAAGACAGCCACACTCATTGCCAATACCATCATTAAGCAGGAACGCATGCTTGAAGTTCTCCGACGAGGCCAATCGCATCGTCTCATCGCAGGACGGGAAGATTCCATGAGGCAAATTCATCCGCACGCTTTGTGGCTAGGCCATGTCGGAGACGTTCGCGACTGGCGTGCGGTGTTTGATGCGGGCATTCAAGCGATCGTTGACCTCGCGGGCAACGAAGCCCCGGCAGTGCCGCCGCGAGAGATGGTTTACCACCGATTTCCGTTGGTCGATGGAGCGGGCAATCCCGATTGGTTGCTCGCACTCGCGTGCCGCACAGTCGCCGATTTGCTCAAAGCAAACATTGCCACGTTGGTTTATTGCAGCGTGGGCATGAGCCGCTCGCCAGCGATTGCGGCGGCATCCATCGCTCTGACGACGAAACAGCCACTTGACCAAGCGTTGGCGACGGTTCGTCGGGCAGGTGACGTCGATGTCTCGCCAGGACTTTGGGCGTCGCTCTGCGGGGGCTTTTGAAGTCGAAAGACAAGTAGGCGAACTTGGCCGCGAAAAACACAAAAAGACGCAAAGAAGGAATGCCCTCTTTGCGTCTTTTTGTGTTCTTTGTGGCTGGTCCGCTGAAGTTTAGTTTCGGCTTGTTCCGGGCTTGGTCGGCAGTGCGGTGCGCACCGGATTCTGGCCGGCACCTTTGAAGCTGGGGCCAGTGGTCGGCTTCGTGGTGGCTTCGTTGTCATCATCGTCGTCGTCCGCATCCGCCGAAGCTTTCGCTGTGGTGGCTGGAGCGGCTTTTGCCGTGCTGGCCGTGTTGCTGCCGTCGGTCGCCTTCCATGAGGCGACGGACCAGTGGTCGTAGGTGTCGACGACGCCGGCTCCGAGATCATCGAGCCAGCTTCGGAATGCCTTCGTGGTGACGGCTTCGTTGGAGATGACTCGTTGCAGCACGAAGCGGCGATTGGTCGCGACGTAGGCAAAGAACTTGCCGTTGCCGAGGCGGTCGTTGTCGGACAGCAAACGCAGCAGCGCGGTGCGCGGCACGTCGGCGGATGACTTCGGCAACTGGTCGAGCCACGCCATCAGCCAGATCGACGAACCGTCCTGGCTGAGCACGGCGGTCATCGAGAGGTTCCATTCCTCTTTGTTCTGGACCGCCTTGAACTCGAAGTCGTAGCGGCTCTCGATCTTCTTGGCTTCGAGACCCATCGCCTTGAGCAGATTGCCGAGTTGCTCTTCGGTGATCGAGCCGGCCTTGGGTGCGACCTTTGGTGCCGTAACTTTCGCCGTGCTGAAGGCCGTCGGCTTAGAAACGGCATCTTGTGCCGGCAGCGATGGCACGCCGAGGAAGGTCCACGCTGTCGCCACGATGGTGACAACTCCGACCCATAAATTCGTTCGCTGAGAAATCTTCATCGCGTGACACTCCTTTGTCGCATTTCGCTGCTGGAGTACCGGCTTCAGCCGGCATTTTCTGCGTGTTCTCATCCGCCTTAAGGCGGGACTCCAGCTAGGCAAACAGGTGATCCAGACAAATTTGGGACCACGTCTCAAACTGGTCGCGATCACGCACCAGTTCCACAGGCGTGGCAAAGCCTGTCTGGATTATCGACTGTTCGCGTGGGCGAACTTGGGGCGCGTCCAGCTCAAAAATGTGAACGATGCCGAGATGGACTTTGCCAACTTCGGTCAAGTCGTCGTTGATCAGCCCGACACAGCGGTGCCGGTAGCCTGCTTCCAGGAAGACTTCTTCCTCGATCTCACGCCGCATCCCTTCGAGGTACGACGAGCCGCCTGCGTTCTCGTCGATCGAGCTGATGTGCCCGCCGATGCCGACCGATCGCTTGCCGAGCAGCCGCGATTCCCCCTGCCCCTTGTCTCGGCGGTACGAGAAAACCTGATCGCCGCAGCGGAAGACACAGTACGGGATGAGCTGCTTGAAGCTGGGGTCTTGCTCCATCGTGTCGCGCGGCCGGTAGCTGGTGTAGGCGGGATCGAGCAGCGTTTTCAGATACCGCTCCGAGTCGGGATTGAAGCCCTGAAAGTAACCGACCTCGTGAAACAATAGAGTCGGAACAACGAGCACATGCTCGACGGCAGTAGCGGTGGCAGTCATGAATCCTCCAGGGGGGTGTTTCGGGAAATCCGAGAGCGACCTGGTGAGTTTGACGTGGCCGCTTCTCGTCGTGAAGCGTTCGCCTTCGCTGACGCTTCGGATTACAAGTAGTGCAGCCTCAAGAACTCGCCAGCCCTGTTCCAACCGCTTGGGATTGTGGCTGGGAAATGCATTGAGCGTTACGATCAAGCTGCTGGAAATCACTTGAGATTTTGCGTTTCACCTTGCGAGCTTTCTGATGACTCGATGCACATTGTCCAAGGCAATATTCCTCCTGGTCAGCTTGGTTGTTTTGCCATCCTGGTTACGAGCCGAAGGGCTGCAATATCCGTTGACGGGGGTGGTTTCCGCCGATGGCAAAAGTGTGTTCATCGCGGACCTGAATCAAACGGGCGTCTGGAAGTTGAGCGACGGCAAGTTGGCGGTGTTCTTTCAGGCATCGAAGAAATTTCGCACACCGCTGAATCGAGTTCGCAGCGTCGGCTTGGATCGCAATGGAAAATTGTTGGCGGGGGACTCGTCGACTCGCGAAGTCTATCGCTTCGACGACGAAGGAAAACCACAACCCCTGACGAACGGTGGCATCGGCATCCCGATGGATTTGGTCGTCGATCCGGACAACAACATCTTCGTGACGGATCTAGAGCTGAAATGGATTTGGAAGATTCCCGCCTCGGGCGGCAAGGCCGAGAAGTTTGCCGAGGTCGAGGCTCCGCGCGGCATCACGATCGATGCCGACAAGAATCTATGGGTCGTCAATCACGGCAAGAATCAGCTTCTGCGAGTGACGCCAGATGCGAAGGTCGAAGTCGTCGTCGAAGGCCGGCCATGGGGGTTCCCGCATGAAATTGAACTCGACAAGAACAAGACGGCGTTCGTCACTGACGGCTACGGCAAGGCGGTTTGGAAAGTTTCACTGGGTGGAAAGCCAGAGAAACTCGTGTCGGGCGAACCGCTGGTCAATCCGGTCGGACTGACGTGGCAGGGAGAGACGTTGCTGGTGATCGACCCTCGAGCGAAGAGGGTGTTCGCCATCGACTCGAAAGGCAAACTTTCGGCTGTTCCAACGTCCGCCGAGAAGTAGACTGCTGGCCGATCCGCTCACCAAATTCCGCCGATTGGGACGTCATTGATCGACGGTCGAGAAGCAAGGAACTTGGGCGGATGCCACTGCGAAGTTTCGGTGAGTCTGCAAGCTCTTTGATTCCGAACAGCGTATTTTGCAAACTCATCGAAGCAACGTGACCCGCAGGATCGGATCGTGTTTCTTCGCCTCGAACGAAGCGGGTGTCGACACAGTTTTGTGGAACCTCTTGATGGACAACCCAGCAAACACTCCAAGCCCCCCCGTGACCGGCTCACCACTGCCAGGTGTCGCACCGCCGACCGGAAAGCTCTATGTCCGAGCCGTGACGCCGGGACTGCGCAAACTCTTGTACGTCGTGTTTGGACTGCTGGCGCTGCTTGGAGCGAACTCGATGTACCTGGTCGCCATCACGGCGATGGAAGCGATCGATCGGGAGACGTACCAAAATTACTTCTACCAGTTGATGTTTCTGGGACATCTGGTGCTCGGCCTGCTGGTGATCGTGCCGTTCGTTGTGTTCGGCACGAAGCACATGCTGTACGCCAAGGACCGCCGCAACCGCCGGGCGGTCAAAGTCGGCTACGTCCTGTTCTCCGTGTCGATCATTGTTTTGATCAGCGGGTTGCTGCTGATGCGGATTGGCTCGTTCGATCTGAAACAGCCGATGGCTCGGTCCACCGTTTATTGGCTTCACGTCGTTACTCCGGTGATGGCCGGTTGGCTGTATTGGCTGCATCGGCTGACGGGTCCGCGCATCAAATGGAAGATCGGTGTCGCCTATTTCGGAGTCGTTGGTGTTGCGGTGGCTGGCATGATCGGCCTGCACTCGCAGGATCCGCGCAAGTGGAATGTCGTCGGTCCGAAGGAGGGGACGCAGTACTTCGAACCGAGCCTCGCACGCACATCGTCTGGCAACTTCATCCCGGCCAAGACGTTGATGATGGATGACTATTGCCAGAAATGTCATCCCGACTCGCATGCGCAGTGGGCCGAGAGTTCGCATCGTTTCAGTTCCTTCAACAACCCGGCCTATCTCGCGTCGATTCGCGAAACTCGCGAGGTCAGCCTGAAACGGGACGGTCATGTCAAAGCCTCGCGCTGGTGCGCCGGCTGCCATGATCCCGTGCCGTTCTTCAGCGGAGCGTTTGACGATCCGAAGTTCGATTTGCAAAAACATTCCACCGCTCATGCCGGCATTACTTGCACGACGTGTCACGCCATCACGCACGTCAACAGCACACGTGGCAACGCCGACTTCACGATCGAGGAACCGACGCACTACCCCTTCGCCCAGAGCGAAAATGCCGTGCTGCAATGGGTCAACAATCAGTTGGTCAAAGCGAAACCGTCGTTTCACAAGAAGACGTTCTTGAAGCCGCTGCACACGACGGCCGAGTTCTGCTCGACCTGCCACAAGGTTCATTTGCCGTATGCCCTCAACCATTACAAGGATTTCCTGCGCGGCCAAAACCATTTCGACGCCTACTGGCTGAGCGGCGTCGGACACGGTGCCCGCAGCTTTTACTACCCGCCCAAGGCCATCGCGAACTGCGCCGGTTGTCACATGCCGCTCAAGGAGTCGAACGACTTCGGAGCGAAGCTGTTCGCCGATGCCAAGAAGCTGAGCATTCACAATCATCTGTTCCCGGCGGCCAACACAGGCCTCGCCTGGATGCGCGATGCGAAGCCGGAAGTCATCGAAGCTCATCAGAAGTTCCTGCAGGAGATCACTCGCGTGGACATCTTTGGAGTCAAAGAAGGTGGGACCATCGACGGCAAGCTTCACGCTCCGATTCGGCCAAACGTGCCGACGCTCAAACGGGGCGAGAAGTATCTGCTCGAAGCGGTCATCCGTACGCTGAAGCTGGGACATCAACTGACTCAGGGGACGGTCGATTCCAACGAGCTGTGGGTCGAAGTCACACTGACTTCCGCCGGCAAGGTCATTGGCAAGAGCGGCGGACTCGACGCTGACCGCGAGGTCGATCCGTACTCGCACTTCATCAACGTGTTCATGCTCGACAAGGAGGGCAACCGGATCGACCGCCGCAATCCGCAGGACATCTTCACACCGCTTTACAACCACCAAGTTCCACCCGGAGCCGGCCAAGCTGCGCACTACGAGTTCGCTGTTCCTGATGACGTGACAGCACCGATCACCGTCGAAGTCAAATTGCAGTACCGCAAGTTCGACAAGCAATACATGGACTTCGTGACGAAGACCGCGAAGCCGGGAGACAAGCCGATCAAGAACCACGTTTCCGGTCAGAAGTATTTCAACGACCTTCCGATCACGACGATGGCCACCGACTCGGTGACGTTTCCGGTCGAGGGGGTGGAGATTGCTGTCGAAAACAAGCCGCGCGAGGGGATCCCGGAGTGGCAGCGCTGGAACGATTACGGCATTGGCTTGTTCCTCGAAGACAAAGCCGAGTTGCGGCAATCGATCGACGCCTTTGCCAAAGTCGAAGAACTCGGCCGGTTTGACGGCCCATTGAATCTCGCCCGCGTGCTGGAACGCGAGGGACGCATCAGCGAGGCGGTCGAGGCGCTACAACGGACGGCGACTCACGGAGGGTCCAAAGACGATCCTCCCGCACCGCGCTGGACATTGCAGTGGCTCACCGGCCGAGTGAACCGACAGCAAGGTCGATTGAAGGAAGCTGAGGCCAATTTCCGCGCGGTCCTTGAGGAACGAACGCCGGAGATGATCGAACGGGGCTTCGACTTCAGCGGTGATTACGAGGTCATCAATCTGCTCGGTCAGACGCTGTTTGACTTGGCGAAGGCTGTCCGTGACGAAGAGAATCCGGAACGAAAACTTCTTCTCCAGAAAGCCGCTGCGACGTTTGAGAAGACGCTGAAGATCGACAGCGAAAATGTGGCGGCCCACCACAACCTGCATCAAATTTACGAAGATCTCGGCGACAAAACCAAGGCGGAGTTCCACAACGCCGAGCACCTGAAAGTGAAACCGGACGACAATGCTCAAGGCCGAGCCGTTGGATTCGCTCGCGCGAAATATCCCGCGGCCAACCTCGCGGCCGAAGCGCTCGTCATTTACCCACTGCAACGCAAGGGTGCTCCGGGACTGAGTACGAATGACAAAACGGCGGAGGCAACCAAACCGAAGGTACAGACGGGTTCCAGCGGAGGCGATTGAGCAGTCAGAAACAGCAAAAAGGAATCCCCCATCATGTGGGATTTATTGGGCGATGTGTTTGGGCCACTCATCAACTGCTGTCTGCAACATGCGCTGCGAGACGGAGCCAGTCCAGATGATCGTCGGGTAGGATTTGGCTGTATTCTGATTTTGTTAGCGATCTTCGCGACGTTTTGTCTGGTGGTGTTTTTCCTTCGCTAAGTGGACCCGCAGAGAAAAATAGGCAGGCGAGCGGCAGGGCGTCAGCCCTCCGAGTCCGTCGTTTGAGCGGAAAATCCACTCTCTGAGGGCTAACGCCCTGCCGCTCGCCGACACAGTTTCCTTTGCGGGTCTAGTTAGTGATCGTTGTGCTCAGAATGCACGCAATGAGTAGAGTGTGCAGGAAAATCGCAACGCCAAGACGGACCGACGAAGGCTCAGCGTCAAGCTCCTCGCGGTTGGTTGTGAATCGCGAATCGCAGGTTGTCAGCATGTCGCAGTTTCACCCGATCATCGAGCAGTGGTTTTTGTCGCGCTTCGCCGAGCCGACGGAACCGCAACGGCTTGGATGGCCGGCCATCGCCAATGGCGAGCATGTGCTGATTGCCGCTCCGACCGGCAGCGGCAAGACGCTGACCGCGTTCCTGGCCGTCATCGACCGGTTGTTGCGACGTTCGCTGAAAGCAAAGCTTGGCGATGGCATCCGGGTCGTGTACGTCTCGCCGTTGCGAGCGCTCTCCAACGACATGCACCGCAACCTCGACGATCCACTTCGCGAGATCACTGAACTGATCGAGCAATCCGGCCTGCAAACGATTCACGGCGAGCAACCCGCTCCGATTCGCGTCGGCCTGCGCACCGGCGACACGTCGAGTTCGCAACGCGCGACGCTCGTCCGTAAGCCGCCTCACATTCTGGTCACGACGCCGGAGTCGTTGTACTTGCTCCTGACGTCCGAAAAGGGCCGCGCCGCGCTGCGCAAGACCGAGACGGTCATCGTTGACGAAATCCACGCACTCGTCCGCGACAAGCGCGGCTCGCATCTCGCGCTGAGCCTCGAACGCCTGCAATCGCTCTGCAAGAAACCGCTGCAACGCATCGGCCTGTCAGCGACGCAGCGGCCGATCGAGCGCATGGCGGAGTTTCTTGTGGGAGAAGGAGGGGCGAGGGGCGAGGGGCGAGGGACGAGCGAAGACAAACACTCAAGCCGTGCGGAGCTTGAATCGCGGCAGCGAGTTTTGCCATTCGAAGTCGACGCCTCGCATGATCTGCCTTCAACTCGCCCCTCGCCCCACGCCCCTCGCCCCTCCTCCTGCACCATCATTGACGTCGGACACGCACGTCACCTCGACCTCGGCATCGAAGTTCCGGAACTGGAACTCGGAGCTGTCTGCACCCACGCGCATTGGGAGCAAATCAATGCTCGCGTCGGCGAGCTGGTCAACTCGCACCGCAGCACTTTGATTTTCGTCAACACTCGACGCATGGCGGAACGAGTCGCTCATCAACTGACTGAGCTGCTCGGCGAGGACAAAGTCAGCAGCCATCACGGCTCGCTGTCGATGGAATTGCGGCTGCGCACCGAACGGCGGCTGAAGGACGGCGAGTTGAAATGCGTTGTCGCGACGGCATCGCTCGAACTGGGGATCGACATCGGCTACGTCGATCTTGTCATCCAGCTTGGCTCGCCGGGAGCGATCGCGACGCTGTTGCAACGCATCGGCCGAGCGGGCCACGCGATTCACGCCACGCCGAAGGGTCGGCTGTTTGCGCTGACTCGCGACGAACTGGTCGAATCGATGGCGCTGATGCGAGCGATTCGAGCCGGGCGGCTCGACGTGATTCCAATTCCGATCGCGCCGCTGGACGTGCTCGCCCAGCAGATCGTCGCCGAAGTCGCGTCGAACGAGGAATGCTCATCGGACGAGCTGTTCGAGACGTTTCGCCGAGCGTACCCGTACCGCGAAATGACTCGCGAGCAATTCGATTCCGTTGTCCAGATCATGGCCGAGGGAATCACCGACACGTCCGGTCGCGGCAAGGTCTATGTGCATCACGACCGAGTGAATCGACGCCTCAAAGCTCGCCCGGCGGCGCGGATCGCGGCGACCTCCAACGCCGGGGCGATCCCAGACATCGGCTCGTACCGAGTCGTCGCCGATCCCGACAGCGTGGTGGTCGGAACGATCGACGAAGACTTCGCGGTCGAGAGTCAGCGCGGCGATATTTTTTTGCTCGGCTCAACCTCATGGCGGTTTCAAGGCATTCGCGGGTTGGACGTCGTTGTGACGGACGCAGGCGGAGCGCCGCCGAGCGTTCCATTCTGGCGCGGCGAAGCGCCGGGACGGACATGGGAGCTGTCGGAAGAAGTGTCGCGCCTACGGCAAGTAATCGAGACTCGGCTGGCGACTCACAACGTTTCCCTTCTCCCCTCGGGAGAAGGTGGCCGAAGGCCGGATGAGGGCTCCGATGGCCGAGTGACTTCCGCGACACAAAGCGACTCGATACTGCACCTGCCGCGAGATTGTGAATCGATCGCTGATGGGTCCCTCACCCTAGCCCTCTCCCAGAGGGATAGGGGACCGGACAAGGCCTCTCTCAGCGACTGGCTGCAATCTGAAACGTACTGCTCCGAATGGGCGGCCGAGCAGATCGCGAACTACGTGGCCGCGCAGCAGGCTGCGATCGGCGTGATCCCGAATCAGAAGAAAATCGTCTTCGAGCGATTTTTCGACGAATCGGGCGGGATGCAGATGGTCGTGCATGCTCCGTTCGGGGCGCGAGTCTGCAAGGCGTGGGGATTGGCGATGCGGAAGCGGTTTTGCCGCTCGTTTGATTTTGAGTTGCAGGCGACGGCCGATGACGACGGCTTCATCTTGTCGCTCGGCCCGCAGCATTCGTTTCCGTTGGAGAGCATGTTCCCGCTGCTGACTCGCGAGAACGCTCGCAACTTGCTGGAGCAAGCGATTCTGCAAATCCCGCTGTTCCAGACGCGCTGGCGCTGGAACATGAACCGCTCGTTGCTGGTGTTGAGAATGCGGAACGGCGTCAAGGTGCCGCCGGCTCTGCAACGGTTCCGTTCAGACGACTTGCTGACGGCGGTGTTTCCGAAGTTGACCGGCTGCCAAGAGAACATCGTCGGCGATCACGAATTGCCCGATCATCCGATGGTCCAACAGACGATGCACGATTGCTTGACCGAGGCGCTGGACCTCGCCGGCCTGCATCGAGTGCTCGAAGAGATCGAGGCGGGGCGGATCGAGCTGATCGCTCGCGACACGCGCGAGCCGTCGCCGTTTTGTTACGAACTGCTCAACGCGAACCCATACGCGTTTCTCGACGGTGGCGAGATTCAAGAGCGCCGCGCGCGAGCGGTTGCCAATCGTCGCACGCTGAACCCTGACGACGTGCGGGACTTGGCGAAGCTCGACCCGGCGGCGATCGAGCAGGTGGTCCGCGAGGCTCAGCCGCTGATCCGAAACGCTGACGAATTGCACGACGTCCTGCTGAGCCGATTCTTCGTGCCGGTGGCCGAAGTCGTGGGGCAGGTTTTCAACCTGCCCCACAATCGTTGGATCGCCGACCTCATCGCCGACTGCCGAGCGACAACGCTCACTCTGCCGAACGGTCAATTGGCCTGGGTCGCCGCTGAACGATTGCCGGCCATCAAAATCCTCTTCCCGAACTCAGCGATTGATCCGGTCATTGAGGCTCCATCGGGAGTCCGCACCGAATGGGTGACCACCGAAGCGCGCGTCAGCATCCTTCGCGGCTGGCTGGAAGTCTGCGGCCCAATCACGGCTGCCGAATTGGCGGAGCAGACGACGTTCACCGAGTCGCAGGTCTCGGCAACACTCGAGGCGCTCGAAGGTGAAGGGGTCGTGCTGCGCGGGAGGTTTCGCGAGGCGAGGGATGAGGGGCGAGGGGCGAGGGGCGAGTTGAACTCAGAAATCGCCGCTGACCTTCCCGCCGAACTCGCCCCGCGCCCCGCACCCCGCGCCCCGCCCCCCGAATGGTGCCCCCGCCGCGT
>SYJG01000397.1 GCA_005798445.1 Planctomyces sp. | reverse complement strand
GACAGTGCAGTGTCGGTCCATCGCGCATATCTGATCGCCAGTTGGCGAGACCGGTTGACCGCGTCCGAACATTGGTTGTCGAACTCTCAACTCTTGTGGGCGGGTGTCGCCAGCGTGCTGGTCATCGTCGGTGTGCTGAATTTCGACGATCGATCACTGCGGTTGTGGAATGTGGTGAGTGCGGCAGTGCTGATTCCAGCCATTGCGCTGCTGGCAGAGAGCTTTGGTCGAGCCTGTTCACGGCGAGCGTTGGTTCAACGAGTCGCCTTGGCATTGGGAGCGATCTTCGCCGTGGAAATCCTGTGGGCCTGGATGGAGCCACAACCGCGTGCCGACTTTTGGTTGCAGCGTTCGATCCGAGCGCTCGAAGCGCTGGCAGTGACGGCGTTCGTGTACGGCGTGGGGCTGGGCCGAGTCATCCCATCCAGCAGCGACTGGAGACGTGCGGTGCAACGAGCGGCTCGCGATGTCGGAGTGCTGGCCATCGTCGCGCTGATGGCGGTGCTGTGCCTGGAGGCGTGGTGGTTCGATCCGGTCAATGGGTCTCCGGTGACCGGATTGCAGATCGCCTTGGTCGCGGCCACGCTCGTCGCGCTGGCGGCCGCGCTGCTGGCGATGGCACTGTCGGAACACCAATTGGAAAGCGAATCCGTGAGCGGCACGGCGCTTGCCGCCGGTCCGTTCGCAGCGTCACCGGTGGCTAGCGCCATCCCGCTCAGCTTCACTCGCCAAGCATTCGTCTACGCGGCCGAGGTCGTGGTCGCGCTGCTGTTCCTGCACTGCTATCTGACGATGCCGGAGTTGTTCCGAGGCTACTTACAGCCGTACTGGCCGTTGATTGTGATGGCGATTGCGTTCGCCGGAGTTGGGGCCAGCGAACTCTGCCAGCGAGCGAAATTGGGCGTGCTCTCCGAGCCGTTCCAGAACTCGGCGGCGCTTTTGCCGCTGATCCCGGCGTTGGGATTCTGGGTCGCGACGTCACGGGCGGATTACTCGTCAGTGCTGTTCGCGGGCGGGCTGGTCTATGTCTGGTTGAATCTCCGGCGAAGCTCGTTTTGGTATGTGCTCGCGGCGGCGCTGGCGGGGAATGCCGGCTTGTGGTCGCTGTGGTCCGAACATGGCGTCGAACTGCTTGTTCGACCGCAAGTCTGGTTGATTCCGCCGACGGTCTCGGTGTTAGCGGCGGCTCAGTGGAATCGACGGCGACTGACGGAGACTCAACTCGCTGCGATTCGATATCCGGCAATCACGCTGTTATATGTCAGCTCGGCGGGCGAGATGTTCCTGACCGGCATCGCCGAAAGTTTCTGGCTGCCGATCGTGCTGATGCTGCTGTCGGTCCTTGGTGTGCTGGCCGGCATCTGGCTGCGCGTGCGAGCGTTTTTGTATCTCGGCACGTCGTTCCTGCTGCTGTCGCTGGTGAGCATGGTCTGGCACGCGGCCAAAGCGATCAACCACACCTGGCCGTGGTGGGCCTTCGGCATCGGCCTGGGCTTGGGAGTGCTGACGCTGTTCGGCCTGTTCGAGCGGAAACGCAACGAGATGCTGCGTCTGCTCGGCGAGTTGAGGTCGTGGGAGCGGTGAGCCAACCAGCACGACGCGCCAGCGAGTGGTCGGCGGAACGCGCGCTCGGCGCGGGTCTCCTGCCTCCGCCGTTGGCCCCGACCCGAAGGTCTTCATTCTGGACGAATGCTGGAGTCGGCAGAGGCCCTCGACCAACATCGGCTCGCGAAAACGTACACCGAAATCGACATGCGAAGGTCGATCACACTCTTACCCGTGAGACTTGCTGGAGCCGTCATCGCGAAGACCATTGGTGGCGATTCCGACGCCATCACTCATTTGATCCCGCGAGCGACCGCTCGGACCAAAACGAGTACGCCACCAGCATTCCCGTCCCCGTGACCAAAAACACGTCCGCGAAATTGAACACCGGCCACGGCCAGTTGCCGAACGTAAAGAGCAAGAAGTCCCTCACAGCTCGATACGGCTGCCCGGTCTCGATGTTTTTGTAGCCGTACAACCCCAGCCGGTCATACAGATTTCCGAGCGTCCCGCTGAGCACCAAACACAAAGCCACCGTCAGCCAATTGCTCCGCACTTGGGCGAGATGGGAAAGCGCGACATGAAGGTTTCGAGGAACCAAGCACAGAGTCACATTGAACCATCGAGCACACTCGGTCGATGTCCACGCCAGCAATATTGAGACGATCAATACGACCGCCACCACGCTGAGCGCGGCGAAGAGCCAGGTCAGTCCCTGACCGACACCCCATAAGGCTCCTTCATTGAAGCTCGTATAGAGCTGAAACGCCGAGAGTCGTCCCAGCCACTGATGCACTGGACCGCCTCTGCCGGGGTAGCCTAGCCGATCGAAGACCGCGGACTTGGAATACAAATCCCACCACACGCACACGACCGTCAACGGCAGGATTAGGCCCAGCCTACGGAAGTTGAACGGCGTTGCGCAAGTCGATGCCGATTGTGGCTCGTCCATGAATTCCTCCAAACCGGAACCGTATGGTTCCCGCCGCGATCGACGCTAGTCGAATTCCGATGAGCAACGGCGTCACGTCCGCCAACATTCCTCCAGAACGGGAACGAAACAACCCCGGCTGATTTAGCCGGGGTTGTCTCGTTCTCGCGAAGATTCCGCTCACTGACTCTAGCCGGCTGGCGGCTCGGAGATTTTCCCGCGTGCTTTGAACGTCACCGGTGCCGGCCGTCCATTGACCGTGATCGTAAACTCCTCAGCGAGATCACCGGGCTTATCAGGAGCAGTGATCGTCAAGGGCAAGACATGCACCAAAGCGGCGGTCTGTGGCAGGCGTACCTTGAACAGGCCGTTGTCCGAATCGCATTCCACTTTGTCGATTTGGAAGGGCTGACGTCCCTTGATGACGACGTTGAACTGTTTCGCCTCACCCGGCTTCATCACGCCCAGCGACACGATCGCGGGAGTGACCGTCACGTCCGCTTCGACACTCGCCTCTACGAGCAATGGGACTTGCGGGCTGGTCGGATCGTCCGTAATCAGCGTGAGCTGCTCGCGAACGGCTCCGGGCGGGGTGTTCGGAGCCAGAGTCACGACGATGTCGTAATCGACTCGACCGTTGCCGCGAGCGGTCTCGACGGCCTTCGCGACGACCGATTCGCTGCGGCTCTTGATCTCTTTGACTTGCCATTCATTGCGGCCAGCGTATTGCAGCTTGATGGTGCGCGTCGCTTCCTTGCCATGCTCAACCGCACCGAAATTGACCGAACCGGGATCGAAAACCACATCCGTCCGAATGTACGCGGTGATCGGGATGCGGACCTCTTGGTGCAGCGGAGCGTCAAACGTGATGATGACATTCGAGTCTTTGCGGCGACTGAACTTGCGGGTGTCCATCGTGACTTCGATGAAACCGTCTTCGAGACTTTCCAGCGACGTCTTGCTGGGCTTCCCGGCCGAGCAACCGCAGGTCGTGCGGACGTTCGTGATATGAACCGCCTGCTTGTAAAGGTTGGTGATCTTCACACGAGCGACCGCGTCCGAGCCGGTGGCCACGACACCGAAGTCGATGGTCCGTTGATCGAACATCTTCTCGGCCCAGTTCAATTCCTGAGCTGACGCGGAGGCGGCGTAGCACACTCCGAAAATCAACGCCAAACACAAGCGGGGCAGCCGGGCATTCAACATCATGGTCACTCGCTCCAGGTATGCGGCGTGGTCCAACCCGACGCCGCGACCATAAAGACGGCTCACGCAACCTCCTGGTGAGCCACAAACGACGACCCTCGTAGGCGGGAGAGACGACACACAACCCCATCGCAGGGTGCATCGCCAACGGCGGCCGGCTGGACCAAAGCTCCAGGGACGGACGCCACTTCGATGCCTGTCCCCATCGGCAGATTTTGCCGCGCGAGGTTAGTAGTGCTTTTCGGAAAAGTCAACGAGCGGTTTTCTGCAACGCTCAACCCTTGCGCGACCCGCAAGGTCGCCTCAACCGGACGGGTTTGAGTCAGAATTCGCCTCGTCCACTGGCCAGCATTCTGCGGGGTTGGCCGCTTCGATCCGGCTGAGGATGCGGCCACGGACGACCAGAATGATCATCGCCGTGAGCAGAGGGATTCCCACACCAACAACGATCGCGAAAAGCACGGCCGTCTTTTGGTTGTTGCCGATTTGCCTTGGGAGCATCACCTTCACACCCGCAAGCAGAAGCAGGATGCCCACCACAAACAAGAACACAAACAGACCCGCAACGGTTCCGATCAACCATCCTTTCAGCAAATTGGTTGGGGCCAGACGCCCAGGAATCGGTCGTGGAGGCCACTCGTTCAATCGCCGAGACCGTGAGACAGGTCCAGAGATCCACACTTTGATTCGACGCCGCAAGGCAAAGCAGACTGCCAACGCCGTGAACATCGTGGCGACCGCGAAGCTTGCCAAACACATGCAGAGGCACGTTATCACTTCTGGCGGCACCACCGGACCGCCATTCGGGCGACGAGCCTGCGGAGGCTCCGTTGCCATGAGAAACATGATCGCCACGAGCATCAGCGCAAAGCTCCACAGAAACACTCGCCACAATCCGCTCGAAACGTAGAACCACGAACACACCGCTCCTCGATGACGATTCGGGTCGCGACTCCGCAGCCATGCCGAGGTCCGAAAATCGTCCCACCCAAATTTCAAGCAGAGCACGCTGACGCCAATCGCAGGATGCGTGGTCAACTCCGTGACGACGAAGGCCACCGCTAAAATCAGCCACCACGGCAAATGTGCCAGCACGCCACCGGAGTCGGACGGTTCAATCTCGAACACTTCGTCCGGGCGATGGTCGTCATTCACGATTAGGTCTTCGCGTAAAACGAATTGGCTGCCGCGATGCTTGCGCCGGGCGAGAGCTTGTAGCCGCGATCCGAGAGACAGCGTTCGAGCGCGGCGAGGAACAGCAGCACGTTGCGTGGAGAACTCGCCTCGCCCATCAGGCCGATGCGCCAGGTCTTGCCCTTCATGGGGCCAAGTCCGCCGCCGATCTCGATGCCGAACTCGTTGAGCAACTGGCCGCGCACCGCCGCGTCGTCGATGCCTTCTGGAATCAAGACGGCATTGAGCATCGGCAACTGCTGGCCCTCGGCGACCGCGTACTTGATGCCGATCGCGGCGAGGCCCGCCTTCAACGCCTTGTGGTTCTTCAGGTGCCGAGCGTGCCGCGCTTCCAATCCTTCTTCCAGCACGAGCCGCAACGCTTCGTGCAGGCCGTAGTTCATGTTGATCGGGGCCGTGTGGTGGTACGCGCGCGACTGGCCCCAGTAATTGCGGACCATCGTCAGGTCGAGATACCAACTGGCGACCTTCGTCTTGCGGGCTTCAATCGCCGCGACCGCTCGTGGGCTAAAAGTCACGGGGGCGAGACCAGGTGGACAACTCAGGCACTTCTGCGTGCCGCTGTAGACGGCGTCCAATCCCCACGCATCCACTTCGAGCGGCACTCCGCCCAGCGATGTCACACAATCGGCCAGCAGCAACGCTCCAGCGTCATGCACGACCTTCGCGATTTCTTCCAGCGGCTGCCATGCTCCCGTCGAAGTCTCAGCGTTCACGATGCCGACAACTTTTGGCTGCACTTTTCTGACGACGTCCGCAATCTCGGCAGTCGAGAATATTTCGCCAAACGGCCGTTCGATGTTCGTGACTTGCGCACCGCAACGAGCGGCGACGTCGGCCATTCGTCCGCCGAAAACTCCGTTGACGCAGACGACCATCTTGTCGCTCGGTTCAATCAAGTTGACCACGCACGTTTCCATCCCCGCGCTGCCGGTGCCGCTGACCGCCAGCGTCAGCTCGTTGGTGGTGCGGAAGACTTGCCGCAGCATCGCCTGCATCTCGTTCATGATTTGCAGGAAGTACGGGTCGAGATGTCCGACCGTCGGTGCGGCGAGAGCGGCCCAGACGCGCGGATGAATGTCGCTGGGGCCGGGGCCCATCAAAATGCGTCGAGGCGGATTCACAGCGGCGGGAATCGGAGTCGTCATGGCGTTCGATCTTCGTTGGAGAGTGCAAGGAAAAGTCGCGCGGCATTGCAGCGAACGTGGGGCAGGTTTTCAACCTGCCGCTTTGGAGTGCGACGACCTGAGTCGTCGCTTTTCAAAACGCGCCGTTTGACAGGTTGGATCGGCAATTGGCCTTTCGACGTTGTTTGAAAAGCGGTGACTCAGGTCACCACACTCCAAATCTAAAACAGCGTCCCTTGGCTCGGCGGCTCCGGCGGCGGCGGAATCGCGATGCCCAAATGATTCAACGCGGCAGCAGTCACGACTCGGCCACGTGGCGTGCGCTGCACGAAGCCGACTCGGAGCAGAAACGGCTCGATCTCGTCTTCGAGCGTGTCGGACGGACAGCTCATGCTGTGAGCGATCGCGGTCAGGCCGGCCGGGCCGCCCGCGAAGATGTTGATCAGCGTCAGCAGATACTTGCGGTCGAGCTCATCCAGGCCGACGTGATCGACCTCGATCATTTCGAGAGCGAGTTTGGCGACGTCAACCGTGATACGGCCTGCCGCCCGGCTGTCGGCGTAGTCGCGGCACCAGTAGAGCAGGTTGTTGGCCTTGCGCGGCGTGCCTCGGCTCCGTTTGGAAATCTCGGCGGAGGCGGCTGGTTCGATCTCACTCCGCAGCTTGCGAGCGTTGCGATTCACGATCTCGGCAAGGTCATCGTCGTCGTAGAAATCGAGATGTAGTCGATTCACGAACCGGTCTCGTAGCGGAGCGGTCAGCAGGCCGCTGCGGGTCGTCGCACCGATCACCGTGAATTTCTTCAGCGGCATGTTGATCGTGCGAGCATTCATGCCCTCGCCGAGTGAGATATCGACTCGGAAGTCTTCCATGACCGGATACAAAAATTCTTCAACGGCCGGCGGCAAGCGATGAATCTCATCGAGGAACAGTACCGAGCCGAAGCCCGCGTTCGTCAAATACGGCAACACGTCCTTCGGAGCAGTGAGCGCGGGTGCGGACGCGATCTGAAAATCGACTCCGAGTTCCTTCGGGATCACAGTCGCAAACGTCGTCTTGCCAAGACCCGGTGGGCCGTCGAACAGCAGATGGCCGAGCGGTTCATTGCGCTTCTTGGCAGCATCGAGCATGATCCGCAGTCGTTCGACCGCTTTGCGCTGGCCGACCACGTCGTCCAGCTTTTGCGGGCGGAGTTCGTCGTCGTGCTTTTCGTCGTCGGGACGGAACTCAATCGCGGGCGGCTTGCGCGGCGGTTCGTCGTCTGGCTGGTCGTCGCCGTTGATGATTCGTTGCCGCGCCATGCCACTCGACTCCGTTCACGCTGACGTCAGCTCGTCGGGCAGGTTCACGTTTGTGGTCACGGTCTGGACGTCGTCTAAGTCTTCGAGAGCCTCGATGAACTCCATCACCAGCTTTCCGGTTTCGACATCGACCTCCACGGTCGTGCTCGAAATCCGTTGGATTTCCGCGACGTCGGTCGGGATCTTCGCCGCTTCGAGCACTTCGTTGAGCTGCTGAAAGAGACTCACTTCGCAGATGATTTCGAACGACTCACCCACCTTTTGCACGTCATCGCCGCCGGCTTCGAGAACGATCTCGAACAAACGATCTTCTTCAACGTTCTGAGCCGGAACGACGAAGACTCCTTTGCGAGTGAACAAGTACCCGACGCAACCGGTGCTGCCGAGATTTCCGCCGTGAACTTTGAAGACCTCGCGAACCTCGCCGGCGGTCCGGTTGCGATTCTCGGTCAGAATATCGCAGAGCACGGCCACGCCCCCCGGAGCGTAGCCTTCGTAGACCATCTCCTCGTACTGCTCGTCACCGGCTTCGCCCGTGCCCTTCTTGACGGCACGCTCGATATTTTCCTTGGGCATGCTGTTCTTGCGAGCCTTATCGAGGGCATATCGCAGCGCGAGGTTGCTCGTCGGATCACCGCCGCCGTTGCGAGCGGCCACGATGATCGCTCGGCTGAGTTTGCCGAACAGCTTGCCCCGCTTCTTGTCCTGAGCACCCTTCCTGATGGCGATGTTCGCCGAATGAGAATGTCCTGCCATGTGTCGTGAATCGTCTTCGTAGGGTGGGTCGAGTCATCGAGACCCACCAGTTTTGAATGTGAGGTGAATGGTGGGTCTCGCGGACTCGACCCACCCTACGACTATTTCTGCTTGAGCTTCTCTTCGATCTTTTCAATCAACTTTTGGTCGGGAGCCTTGTCGGCCTTCGCGTCCTTGAGCGCCTTCTGCCAGTTCTCGATCGCTTTGTCCTTCTGGCCGAGCGCGTGTTGGCAATCACCCAGGTGATCGAAAATCGTCGCGTCGCTTCCGCGCGGAGTTTGGACGGCTTTCTCCAAGAACGGAATTGCCTCGGCGGGTTTGCCGAGCTTGAACAAGACCCAACCCATGCTGTCCTGATACGCGGCGTTGTCTGGTTCGGCCTTCAGGGCCTTCTCAATCATGCTGCGAGCCTGCTCCAGATTTTTGCCTTGGTCGGCGTAGAGGTAGCCGAGATCGTTGTTGACCGTCGAATCGTCCGGTGATTCGAGGAACACCTTTTCGAGGATCTCTTCCCCTTTGCGAATGTCTCCCTTTTGGACGTAGATATTCGAGAGGCTTAACTGGGACGGCCGGGTGAGGCGGTGGCCGGGATTCTTCTCCACAAACTTCTCGAACAGCGGCACTGCTTGATCCCACTGCTGAGCGTGGTAGTGAATCCAAGCCTCTTGGAAGAGAAACAGCGGATTGTCGTCACCGGCGAGCTTGCGGCCCTCGGCGACTGCGAACAACGCACCGGCGGTGTCACCGGCGAATTCGCGAGCTGAAGTGGCCAGATACCAAAACGCGGCTCGATTGTTCTTCAGCGACGGTTCGAGGAGCGCATCGTCGATGACTTTGACCGCTTCTGCGAACTTGCGTGCCTGGATCAGCATTTGCGCTAGTTCGTCGTACAAAGTGGCGGCTCGGTCGCGACGGAGCTTGATGCCCAGGCGATAAAATTTCTCGGCCGGGTCGTACAGCTTGTTCTGTGTCGCGATCTTCGCGAGCAGTACGCTGCTTGCGAAATCGAGCTTCGGCGAATCTCCCTCCGACTGTTTTGCGCCGACTTCCAGCAAACCGGCCACGAGCTTCTCGTCCGCACCGACTGCTTGCAGTTCGCGTTCGAGGTCTTCGGCGGCATTCGCCAGTTCCGACTCGCGCGAGAACGCTAGCGAAAGTGCTTGCAGCAGCTCGGCCGGTTTGTTCTGCCGCCGATACAACGACGCGAGTCCGATGTAGCCTTCGATTCCTTTTTCGCGTTCGAGCGTCTTTTTGAACCGAGCTTCTGCATCATCGAAGCGATTCACTTCGACATACTGCCGGGCGAGGAAGAATTGCAGCGTCTGATTGTGCTGGTCCTTCTCGGCGAGTTGCTCCAGCCGCGAAATCAAGTCGTCCGACTTGCCCTGAACCTTCAAGATGTCGGACAACAGTTGATACGCCGCTTTCCCTTTCGATTGCAGTTGCGCGTCGAAGTACGTCTGTAAGTGCTCAAGTGACTTGTCGGGCCGCTCGGTCATCAAGTACGCCTGCGCGAGGCTGAAGCTGATGTTGCCCGGCTTCGTCTTTTTTGCCGAGGCCGCACGTTCGAGCGCGACGATCGCTCGGTCAGGTCGCTTGGCTTCGAGAAAGACTTGGCCGATCGCCTCGTAAGTCGTGCGCTGATGCTTTTCGAGTTCCGACTTCATTTGGAAGTCGAGATGAAACTTCTCTGGATTGGTCTTCGCATCGAAGACGACCTCGAAGGCATCGGCGGATTTGTCGACCTGGCCGGTGATCAGGCACAACAATGCTAGGTCGCGCATAATCGCGACGTATTGGCCGGACAGCTTGTCGAGCTTGGTCGACCGCGAGGCTTGTTCGATCATCCGGATCGCTTCGGGAAATTTGTCTTTGGTCGCCAGATTGATCCCGACTCGTTGCAGCAACAGAAAATCGTCGGGGGTGAGTTCGACCGCCTTCAAGGCATACTTCATCGCCTTGTCTGCCTCGTTGATCCCGAACGCCAGCGGGATGAGCGCGCGATAAACCTCGACCGCACTGGGGTCGATCTGCACGGCCTTTTCGTAGGCTTCGAGGGCGGCTTTGAATTCCTCACGCTGTTCAAGGAACCGGCCCTTCATGAACCAACCCATGGCGTCGATGCGCTTCTGGCCTTCGGTATCGCGTTCGCGAACCGGCTTGAGTTTTTCGGGATTTTCCGGCGGTTCAGCGATGTCGAGTCGAAATTCGCCACGGCGGAAAAGTCGGTGGGTGGCGTCGCTCGGCGCATACTCGTCTTGCGCCAACTGTCGGGATGCCGACGCGTGTGAAATCCACAGGAGCAATCCACCTGAGGCGATGCTCAACACGAATCCGATTCGTCCCAAAGTTCCGATCCTTCGTGGCGGTTGTGTCATGACCTGCTCTTCCCTGGAATGGCGACCAAATTCCAAGCGTGACTCGAATGCAAACCTTCGCGGCGGATGATAGCGAACGGCCGGATTCCGACCAAACCTCGTTTCCCGGCCTGGAGGATGCGTGGATGCCTCTCGCCTACAAGGGCTAACGGGTTGAGCCTTAGAACGGTTTCGGTTCAAAGCAGTCAGCGAGGCTTTTTCTTCTTCGCTGCGGTAGGCTTGGCCTTCGCCGCCGGCTTCGCAGCGGCCTTGGCTTTCGGTGCCGCTTTCTTGCTGGCAGCAGTTGCCGCCTTCGCTGGCTTTTTCGCAGCATGCAGCAGCGATTCGACCCGAGTCAGCATGTCGTCGAGATCGAAACCGTCTTCCGGCGGCTTCGTTTTGGCGAATGTCTGGGTCAGGCGATCATCGAGTGCGAGACAGCGGCTGTACTCGCAGAACGTGGCGGTATCGGCCTTCATCACTGCGGACTTCAAGAACTCGGCGACTTCCGCAGTCGAGGAATGAGGCGGAGCCAGCCCCAACCATACGGCCGCGTCACGCAGTCGATCATCCACCGGCACCGTGTGCGCGCCCAGCGATTTTTGCAACGTGTAGAGCTGTGCGAACGAGCTCAGGAAGCGAATTTTCTGCAGCTGCTTTTCGGCCAGCTCCATCGTCTTGCGCCGCAGCGGCTCGAAGTCAAAGTCGAAGTTGATCTCGAACACATATTGCAGAATCGACCGCACACGAGCCGCGCGAGCGTCCGGTTCGGACATACTCTCGAAGCACTCCGCCAGCTCGGCGAATGTGCTGACGCGAATTTCGTTGTAGTCGTGAAACGATTCGTGTAGCCGTTCGAATGCAGCGTCGGCATGTTCCTGCGTCGCATTCTCCAGACAGACGGCGTACAGCATCGTCTCCAGTACCGCCTTATCCTTCTTATGGCTGGCGGACTTGTAGTGCTTCTTCAACTGCGTGACGAGCTTCTTGCACAGAGAATGCAGGTCGGACGCTTTGGTCTTCTTGACGACGGCCATGAGCAACGTGCCTGTGGGTTCGGAGGGTGTTCGGAAATGGCGAATTACTAACTGAGGTCGGCTGATCGAGCCCAACCTGATTCATTCGGCCGGAGGGTCAACAGTGTCTTCGTTGTCAGGATTCTCTTCGATGACTTCTTCGATGTTGTCGACATCCACTTCAATGTCTTCTGACTTGGTTCCATCGTCTTCGATTTCGATCGCAGTCGCCGCCGCTTCGAGAAAACCCTGTGACGTGGCGGTCAAGTGATCGAGCCAATTCGGTTCCAAGACAAACTTGAGGATCGGCGTGTATCGGGTTTCCAGACGTTCGGCGATTTTCGATTGAAGAAATCCACGTGACGATTCGAGACCATGCAGCGTCAGCGACTGAACTTTCGCGTCGCCGCGCACGCCGACTCGTACTTTGCAGGCTTTAAGGTCATCTGTCGTTTCAACATTCAGGATCGTCACGTTCTTCACACGTGGATCGCGCAGCTCAAACAAGATCGCCGAGCTGAGCGCTTCCAAGATGGCTCGGTTCACTTTGGCAATCCGGCGTGAAGGCATTTGTGTGAAATCCCAATGTCTAAAAACCAATGTCGAAGGAAATCCCAAACCCCAATGACCAGTTCAATCGCAGCCCGCGAATGCCGTCCATCACTCTTGGGATTTGGGATTTGGACATTCATTGGACATTGGTTTTTGGACCTTAGGATTTCTTAGTCGATCGTCCGTTTCACTTCCTCGATGCGATACGCCTCCAGCAGGTCTCCTTCTTTGACGTCGTTGAAGTTTTCCAATCGGATACCGCACTCCATGCCTTCGCGGACCTCCTTTGCGTCGTCTTTGACGCGCTTCAGTGACGCGAGGCCGTAATCGTTGAGAATCTTTTGATCGCGAATCAGTCGCACGCGGCTGTTGCGTTCAATGCTGCCACTCAGGACTCGACAGCCAGCGACCGTGCCGATTTTGCTGATCGCAAATGTTTGCAACACAATCGCGCGGCCGGTCGAAACTTGCTTCTTCTCGGGCGTGAGCAGTCCTTCCAGCGACAGCTTGATCTCGTCGGTGACCTGGTAAATGATCTGATACCGTCGAATGTCGACCCCTTCTTTTTCGGCAAGTTGAAGGGCTCGATCTTCGGCGATGACGTGGAACGCAACGATGATCGCTCCCGACGCGCTGGCCAAGTACACATCGCTTTCGTTAACGCCACCGACCGCTGCATGCAGCAAGTCGATCTTCACTTCCGGGTGATCGAATTTTCCAAGTTCGTGCTTCAGGGCCTCGATCGAGCCGGGAGTGTCGGCTTTGATGATGAGCGGCAGTTCTCGAACCGCCCCACCCTGCACCGCGATGAGGATGTCCTCCATCGTTCGTTTTCGTCCGCGAGTCGAAAGCGTTTGCATGCGACCGCGTTGCTGACGGATCTCGGCAATTTCGCGAGCGGCATCGAGGTCGTCCATGACATAGAACTGGTCGCCGGCGTTTGGGACAAGATCGAGCCCAGCGACTCGAATCGGTGTGGAGGGCAGGGCTTCGGTGATCTCTTCGTCATGCTCGTTGTACATCGCCCGGATGTTGCCGTGCGATCCACCGCACAACAGGATGTCGCCGACTCGCAGTGTGCCGTTCTGGACCATCACTAGTGCGATCGGCCCTCGTCCTTCATCGCGGAATGCTTCGATGCACACGCCGACCGCCGAGCGATTCGGGTTGGCTTTGAGTTCATGGACCTCAGCCGTCAGCAGCAACAACTCCAGCAATTGGTCGATGCCCGTGCCAGCGAGTCCGGACGTGCGGACCATTTCGATTTCGCCACCCCATTCCTGCACGAGCACACCATGCGTCGCGAGATCGCTGAGAACTCGCTGTTCATTGCGGTCTGGCAAATCGATCTTGTTGAGCGCGACAACAATCGTCGCATTTGCGGCCTTCGCGTGCGCGATGCACTCGATGGTCTGCGGCATGACTCCGTCGTTGGCCGCGACCACGAGCACAATGATGTCGGTACAGTTGGCTCCGCGAGCACGCATCTCTCCGAACGCCGCGTGACCGGGCGTATCGACGAACGTAATTTTGTGGCCGTTGTGATCGATCTGATAGGCGCGGACGTGCTGAGTGATACCCCCCGCCTCGCCGGCGGCGACGTTTGTCGAACGAATCTTGTCCAGCAGCGTCGTCTTGCCGTGGTCGACGTGCCCCAGGATCGTGACGATCGGCGGCCGAGTGACCAAGCTTTCCTCCGGATCGGCGACCAGCAACGCATCCTGCAATTCTTCTTCGAGATCTTTCTCACGAAGGATGGTCAATTCAACGCCGACTTCCATCGCCAGTTCGAGCGCGAGCTCTTCGTCAATCGTGTCGTTGATTTGGACCATCTTGCCCTGCTTGAACAAGATGCTCATGAAGGTTTTGACCGGCCGACCCATTGCTTCGGACAGAGTGCGCAGCGAGATCGGCACGTCGACCTCGGCGTGCGTTCTCAGTTCCGGCTGTCCAGCCATTTTCGAGCGATACGTTTTGATGTTTCGACGACGGCGAGCGCCCTCTTCGTCTTCCGTGGTGACATCGACTCGCGAATGCCGCTGCTTTCGGCGTTCGTCGCGTGATTCCATCAAGCCGCCGGGATGTGCCTTGCCTCCCTTGCCGGAAATGGTTTTCTTGTCGCCATCGTCGTCGATGACTGGACCACGTTTTTTGGGACCACCGGCGGCCGGATGTCCCTTGTCCCCTTTCACCACTTGGCTCACACGACCCGCCAATGGGCCTGCCGAGTCAAAGTTTTCGGCCGTAATCTTGATGTCTGGCCGCTGCGCCTTCCCTTCGTCCTTCTTGGATTTGACGACCGGAGCATCCGGAATTGCAGCCAGTTGCGGGAGGTTCGGTTTGCTTTTCCGAACGGTGCCAGTCGCTCGCATGTCTCCCGTCGAGCCGATCGGCCGCATCTCGCGCGTCCGTGCCGTCGCACCGTGCGGACCGATGTAGTCTTCGCGGCGCAACGCTGAATTGCCGTCGTCTGGAGATCCCGACAGATCCGTCGGCGATTGTTTTGGCTGCGTTGCGGCAATGTCAGCCGGAAGCATGGGAGCGGACGCTTCAGGAGCAGTAACTGCGGAAACCTCGGCACTCAGTGGTCTCGCTGGCTCGACGTCGGGAGCAGGTTCCACTGGCGGCGCTTCCGGTTCTCGCGCGGGTTTCACCGGCCGAGTGATGGGAGCCATTGTCCGAACGGGCATCGACTTTCGCGCCTTGACCGCGACGTCGGTCGCCACGTCATCACGAGTGATGGCCTTCTTTTCCGGTGCGGGCTTGGACGTCTTCGTCTTGAGATATTCCAACACAACGTCGCGCTCCACAGGCGAGATGCTCGCCAGCGACGATTTCACGGGGATGCCAGCATCGTTTGCGTGCTGGATCAGGACTTTGGTGTCCATCCCCAATTGTTTCGCCAAGGCGAAGATTCGCACCTTGAGCGTTTTGTCCTCGGCCAGTTGTTCGGTCAAAGGATTCCTCGGTGTTGAAAAGACGAAGGACACATGGCCGCGTGCGAGACGTCTCTCGCGCGAAGCGGCGATCAAACAAGTTGTGCTCAGCTCGCTTCATTATTCAGCGACCTGAGCGGGAGGCTCGGATTCCGGATTCGTGGCTGACTCTGATTCCAAAACGGCAGGCGTGGACTCCTCAACGGTCGAATGATTCCCATCGGCCCCGACTTCCGCCGCCGGAGCGGCTTCCGTGATTTCGTCCGGAGTGGGCGTGTTCTCTTTCGCAGGTGTTTCCGCCGCGGTTCGCGCGTCAATCTCTCTTTGCAGTTTCATTTCCGCTTTGCGGCGGTTGTCTTCGATTTCTTGTTTTTCGCTTTCAATGTCGGCGTAGGCAACGATCTCGTCCACCTGCTCCGAGTTCAGCCCGCTCATTTCTTCCAATTGGTCCGGCTCAATGACCGACAAGTCGTAGAAGCTAAAGAAGCCCTGAGAAACCAGACTCTCAGCCAATTCTTCGGTGATGTGCGGCACCTGCGAGAACGCGGCGACCGACTTCTCGAGCTGCTCATTCAACTCGTCACGAGTCATCACCTCGATATCCCAGCCGACGAGTTTTGACGCCAACCGTACGTTTTGTCCGCGCTTTCCAATCGCCAGCGAGAGCTGATCTTCTCGCACCAGCACGATCACTCGGCCGAGCATCGGACAGAGAATCACGTCTTCGACTTCCGCCGGCTGCATCGCGTTCGGCACGAGCACCTGCAACGAATCGTTCCAGCGCACGATGTCGATTCGCTCTCCCGCCAACTCATCAACGATATTCTTGATGCGTGCTCCGCGCACACCGACACAGGCACCGACACAGTCGATCTTCGTGTCGGAACAAGACACCGCGACCTTGGAACGATAGCCCGCCTCGCGAGCCAGCGAACGAACTTCGATAATCCCCTCGGCGACTTCCGGAATTTCCGTCTTGAAGAGTTCCAACACGAGATCGGGATGCGTCCGCGACAGAATGATCTTCACGCGGCTGCCGGCTTTGCGAACCTCGATCACAACGGCTCGAATCCGCTCACTCATCCGATGCGACTCGCCAGGAATCTGTTCACTCTTCGGCAGAAAGCCATCGATCTTGCCAAGCGCGACGAGCGCCGATCCACCCTCAAACCGCGTGATCGTGCCCGTGACGAGCTGGCCTTTCAAATCTTCGTACTCGTCGAAAATGGAATCGCGCTCCGCTTCGCGGATGCGCTGCATCAGCACTTGCTTGGCGGTCTGCGACGAAATACGCCCCAGAATCTCCCCCAGCATGTCCGGCTCAATTTCCTTGCCGTTACACAGCACGGTGGGTTTGCCGCTGACCGGGTCAATAGCGACCGTGACCTCAAAGTCTTCGCCATAATGCTTCTTCGCCGCCGACAACACCGCCTGTTCCAGAGCCTCGAAGACAATGGACTTGTCGATATTCCGGTCGCGATGCAGCGCATCGACGAATCGAAGGACGTCCGCCCCGTTCATACTGTTCCTTTCGCCGCGACCGTCGTCCTGCATCTCAGCACGACGCTCTTTCCCCACGCGACGTTTCGCATCGTCTTCCGGTCCATGCTGTTTAGGTGGATTCGCACGACGTTTCTTCTCGGGAGGGTTAACTGCGTCGCTCTTGTCATTCGATCCACTTTGGCCACTCATGTCTTGCTCCGCCGTGACCGATTGAAATGGCCCCCTTTGGAGTCAGACTTCGCACGATCCCGAAACAAAAAAAGCGGGCACGAGACCCACTTCTCTCGCCGTTGCCGCGAGCGACAACGGACTCAGCCACGAAGGCCAGCCATCGAAAGACGAAGCCAAGAAATCCCGGCGAACGTCCCTGAACCGACACGTCTACATCATCGACGACCTCACGCGGTGCTGCCAAATTTCCAAACAGTACGCGGTGCTGCCAAAAACCAGAACAGTGTCGAGGTGTCCAAAGTCGTTTGCGAGACGACCTTCGACGGCCTAAACGCCCCCATCCTGCTGAGCGGGGCGGTGACATTAGTTTTGACCACATACACTGTCAAGGAGCACGCTGATCTGTGACGGTGTCTGACTCGAAAAACAGCCTGGCACTTGGTCATTCCCGATCTTCGGAGGAAGTGCAGACGCAACCTCGCCTCGAACTGCTTCTCGGCGGTTTGGACTCTATGGAGTCGCGATAGGAGCCTCACAAAATTCGCCACGGCGGACCAAATTCCGAGCGCCAATTCTGTCTTGACCCATTTCGCGGAGCCGTCGTACTGTCCGCGCCCCTTCCAATTTCGACATTGCCCGTCAGCGGCAATCCCTCCGTCAATTCCCTTCCTGTCCGCTCCCACCGTTTGTGTTCCTGTCTCCTGAAAGGCCCTCTCGATGACCCACGTTGGTCGCGATTCGTCGGCTTTGTCTGTGCGATTTCGTCGTTTGCAGTGGCGGTTTTTCGTCGCTCAGGCTTCGTTGTTTGTGATGATCGGATTGAGCGGCTGCGTCTCGCGAGACATCTACCAGGCTGGCGATCTGCCAGCGAATTTGCAGGCTCCGCACGTCGCCAACACGAAAAAGCTCGACCTCTCCGGGCTAACGACGGTGGCCTACAACAACGAGATCATCGATTACGGCGACATCCTGGAAGTGCAGATCCTCGTGGGCTTGAACACCAAGTACAACCCGCCGGTGATGCAGCCGCGCGTGAACGAGGCAGGAGCGATTTTGCTTGTGAACATCGGCGAGGTGCCGGTTCGCGGCTTGGACTTGCCGACCGCCGAGTCCGCCATCGCGGCCACTTGCATTCAGCGGCAGATCTATCGCTCGCCGCAAGTCACCGTTTCGATGAAAAAACAGCGAACGAACATGGTTCGCGTCATCGGAGCGGTGAAAAGTCCAGGCCCCGTCAACCTGCCGCGCGGCAGTTCTGATCTCTTCACAGCATTGGTCGCGGCCGGTGGGCTCGCTGATGACGCCGGGACAGTCGTCGATGTGCGGAACCCTCACGGTGGGAGCGCGATTCAACCGGATCGGATCGCTGGTGGCTTCGGCAACTCGGGCGACATCACTCAAGTCGGTCACTCACTGGGGACGGCAGTCAGGACCAACAGTGCACCCTCGGCGTTTCGCGTTGATCTCGTCTCCGCCACAAAAGGGACCGGAGGTTCCTACAACCTGCAAGATGGCGCGACGGTGAATGTCGAGCGACGCGATCCTGAAGCGATTCGAGTCGTTGGCTTGGTCAACAAGCCCGACCGCTACGAGTATCCCGTCGGCGAAGAACTGCGACTGCTCGACGCCATCGCGTTGGCGAATGGCACCTCGAACAAAGCGGCCAACAAAGTCTTCATTGTGCGTCAGCTTCCGAATCAGCAGCAACCGAAGGTCATTGAAACCAGCATCCGCGAAGCGAAGCGGAACGGCGAAATGATGAACCTGTTACTCGCTCCCGGAGACACCGTCTCCGTGGAGCAAACTCCAACGACCGTGCTGCTCGATTCGATCATGTTGATCCGCTTCGGCGTCGGTGCGTCGTTGGGAGCGTTCTTTTAGTAGGGGTTAGGGATTAGGTGTGAGGGGTTAGCAACAAAGCCCACGCCCCCAACCCCTCATCCCCAACCCCCAACCCCTGGTTTGCGACATGAATCTTGATCCGCAACAGTCCACAGCGGCAACAATTCTGAACTCGGCCAACGTGGTCGCGGGGATGATCCGCTTCCTGCACGCCGTGCGCGTTCGCCGCGGCACATTGGTGGCCGCACTGCTGATCAGTGCTGCGCTGGGCACAGCGTACTACCTCACCGCGACTCGGCTCTATGACGCTCACGCTCAGGTCCGAATCGTACAGAGCGAACGTGATCACAACACGCTGACGTCCGAGCAATTGTCCGGCCAGTCCAGCAACGCCGTCTTTCAGATGATGTCCACCTACCAACGTATCATGTCCGGCGATCGAGTGCTCAGTGCGGCGTTGGAAGACTTACCGAAAGAGTACTGCATTGATTTTGAGGGGATCGCTCCCGAAGTCTGGCCGACCGCTTTGAAGAACAATGTGACCGTCACCAACGAACGTGGCACGACGCTGATCGACGTTCGCTACCGTTCGCGCAGCCCGAAAGTGGCGGCCTTCATCGTCCAAAGGATCGTCACCGAGTACATCAACAACATCAATCGAAGCTACGGCAACCAGACGCTCGAAGACATCCAGCGACTGACCGAGGAAAAAGAGGAGACCGGCCGCAAGCTGGCCGAAAAGAATCAAGAATTCTTGGACTTGCAATTCCAATCCGGAAGCATCTTCGACCCGGAAGGGAAGAGCACGAGCCTGCTCAGCCTGCGACTGGTGGAGTTGAACAAGTCGCTGATGGAAGCGGAACGCGTGACGTTGGATGCTTGGTCCCTTCTGCAATCGGTTGAGCAAGCCGCACGAACTGGCCAGGACTTGCAACAGTTGTTGTTTCAGGCGGTCGAGTCTCTGGGAGCATCGATTCTCGCCAAGCAAATGGGGCTCGGCGAACAAGACGCTTGGGCGGTCGCCAGAATGAATGAGGACCTGCAGCAACTCCGTGACGACTGGAACGAGAAGCGGACGATCCTCGGAGACAACAACCTGGAGTTGTTGGATTTGGCTCAACGGATTCGCACCCAGGAGGAAATCGTCACCAGCTACTTCCAGCGTGCCAAGAAGAACCTGGCGGTGAACTCGACCGAACTGGGACCGCAGTTATTGGGGATGGCTCGCCAACGCTACCAACTCGCGATGTCGCGCCAGCAAACGCTGCAACAACAGTTCGATCTCGAAAAAGCGGAAGCCGTCAACCACAACACGATGATGTCCAAGCTGAGCATCGTCGAGATGGACCGCAAACGATTGCAGGCCAAGGACGACTCGCTGCTCAAATTGATCGAGCATCTGCAACTGGTCGGCGACGAAGGGATCAAAGTCGATTTGAACAAGCTGCCGAAGGCGGCCAAGTTGCCGTCGTCTCCACGCTTGGTGCTGGTGATCGCCGTCTGCTTTGTGCTGGGAGTCGGTGGCGGATTGGGACTGATCTACCTGCTCGATTTGCTGGACGACCGGTTCCGTTCGCCGGATGAATTGCGCATGCAACTTGGCGTGCCGGTGCTGGCGATGGTGCGTGCGATGGAGCCGACCGGCGGCACCGGAGCCGACACCATACAATGCCATGCGAAGCCCAATGGCGTCGAAACCGAAGCGTTCCGCACGCTACGCACGGCCATCTCGTTCTCGGATCGGCAAGCTCAGCGAATCGTGGTGACGAGCACCGAGCCGGGAGACGGCAAGACAACGGTCATGTCAAATCTCGCAGTCGCGTTCGCACAATCGGGCAAACGGACATTGCTGATCGACGCCGACATGCGACGTCCCGGTTTGACCGCTCTGCTGGGGCTCAAGGGTCAACAAGGTCTTTCGCAGGTTCTGCGCGACGAACGGCCAATCGCGGCCAGCGTCGCGGACAATCTGTTTACTCAAATCACTCCGGGACTGGACGTCATCCCGTCTGGTTCGCGGCCCAGTAACCCCGCTGAGTTACTGACCAGCGAACGATTCTCCGAATTACTGGCGTGGGCGGAGACCTGCTACGACCAAATTCTGATCGACGCCCCACCAGTGCTCGCAGTCGCGGACCCGATCATCATCAGCCGCATGGTGGATGGTGCCGTGCTGGTGGTTCGCCCAGACAAGAATCGCCGCCGCATGGTGATCCGCGCGGCGGAAGCGTTCGCGGCGGTGGAAGTCAACCTGATGGGTGTCGTGGTCAATCATCTCTCCAGCGGTTCGTCGGGAGATTACTACGGATACGGATACGGGTACGGCTATGGGTACGGCTATGGGTATGGCTACGGGTATGGCCACGATGATGCCAGCGCCGCAGCCGAGGCGGAACTGGAACACGAAGCCGACGTCGAAGTACTCGTCACTGAAGAATCTGAACCGCTGCGACGCGCGGCATGAAACGTGGGGCACGTTTTCAACGTGCCCGTCCCGAAGCACGTTAAAAACGTGCTCTACAAGGTGAGGTCCATCATGCACGCCACCGCCGTCACGTTGCCTCACGACGACTCGGCCATCTCACCGCTCGAACGCGGCTGCCAATGGATCATCGATACCGCACTAGCAGCGTGCATCTTTGTGGTCCCCTGCCTGTTGGGCGGCCGCATCGCTCTGGGCCAATTCGTGTTGGCCGCAAGCGCGGCGGTCGCGGCACTTGCATGGTCAGCCAGTTTGTTTTTCGGACGCAAGCCATCGTGGACAGTCACATGGATCGAGCCGTTGCTGTTGGCCGTCATCGGAGTTGGGCTGTTGCAGGTCACTCCGCTGCCACCCACGCTGTTGCATCTTCTCTCGCCTCAGCATGGCAAGCTGCTGCCGCTGTGGTCCGGCGATTCCGACACGGCGGGTGTTTTGGGAACTTGGCAGACGCTGTCGCTGAACGTCGGCGAGACGCGACAGTCAATGATCGTCGGGCTGAGTTACATCGCGTTATTCTTCGTCGCGACGCAGCGATTGCGCCGAGTCAGCGACATCGAGCGCGTGCTGAAATGGATCGCCGCGTCGGCGGGACTGATGGCTCTATTCGGTGTCATCCAATGGCTGACCGGTAACGGGAAATTCTTTTGGTTTTACGACTACCCGATGACAACCGCCGGACTCCGCTTGAAGGGCGCGTTCACGAATCGCAATCACTTCGCACAATTCTTGGCGATGGGATGTGCTCCGCTCTTGTGGTGGGTGTTGCAAGCACTGGAAGGTCGATCGGTCACGGCCAGTAGCTTTGGCCGCCGCTCGGCTCGCAACAACTCCGACACGCTGCTGGGCGGACTGCTGCTGTTGCTGGGGGTGTTGGTCTTCGCCGTGTTGTTCTCGCTATCGCGCGGCGGGACGGTCGCTTTGAGCGTCTCGTTGGTCGTAATGCTCGGACTTCTCTTTCGCGCCCGGCGGTTGTCGGGCCGAGTCGTCGGTGTACTCCTGGGGATGTCATTGGTCGCGGGCAGTCTGTTTTTGATGTTCGGCTACGACAAAGTTTCGGATCGGCTCGACAACTGGGAGTCCGATGAACGGCTGGCCGTCTGGAATGCGAACTGGCACATCCTGCGCGACTTCCCGTTGTTTGGCACCGGCTTGGGGAGTCATGCGGAAGCGTGCCCGATGTACTACGACCCCCCGTTCGTGGACATCGAATTCACGCACGCGGAGAACTCGTACTTGCAGGTTGCCTCGGAGTGTGGATTGCTGGGACTGGGGCTCGCTCTGCTGGGGGTGGCGTGCTGCACGACCTGGTGTGTGCGAGCGCTGAATTCGCGCGGGGATGTTCGGATTCGAGTACTGTCGGCGGCGGTCTCGGCCAGTTTGGCGGCGAATGTCGTGCATGCCGCCGTGGACTTCTCGTGGTACATCCCTGGTTTGATGGTCATCGCATTGCTGCTGGCCGCGTGTGCTCGGCGACTGGACCAATTGTCCGCATGTGGTGCAGGTGGCTCGTCTGTCACGGAAGCGATCCCTCCAGGAACGCCAATCCCGCACTGGCTGGGACTGGCCACCGCAGCGATCGCGGTAAGTTGTTCGACATGGGCATTTCCGCAATTGGAGCAACTCGCACAAAGCGAGCCGCATTGGTTCGACTACCTCCGACACGCCATGCCGCAAAAGGGACCAACTCCGATCGTTACGGCGGATGCGGACGATTCCGAGGATCTCGAAGCGACGCGGCTCACGCGGTTCAAGCGACTTCTTTCGGCGTTACGAGCCACGGTGAAACTCAACCCGTCCCAGGCGCGAGCCCAATTGCGATTGGCTTCGTCGTACTTGGCGGCGTTCGATCACTTGCAGCAGCACAGCGACGATCCGATGTCGTTGTCGCAAATCCGAGATGCGGCGCTGGCGGCACAATTCGAGTCGAACGACGAAATGCACGAATGGCTGGAACGAGCCGTCGGCGCGAATCTGAAGTACCTCGTCGCCGCCGCTCGGCATGCCAAGCAGGCGGTGCGGCTCTGCCCGTTGCAAGGCCAGGCGTACGTCCACTTGGCAGAACTGAGATTCCTCAACGATCTCGACGCTCAGCATGGCCCTGCCCTGTTACGACAAGCCTTGTTGGTTCGCCCGCAGTCCGCGTCGGTGCAGTTTGCTGTCGGTCGCCAGCAATGGCTCAATGGGCAGATCGACGAGGCACTCAAATCCTGGAAATCGGCGTTTCACCAAGACCAGTCCTCACAAGAACAAATTCTCGCACTGCTGGTCGGCAGCTTGCCGGCCAATGTCATTCTCGACCACTTGCAGCCGGACCTTTCTGCGATACAGCGCTTGGAGGCACGTTTCCTCAACGATCAACAGCCGTTGCCGGGCTACCCCGTCATCGCACGAGCCTATGCCGAGGCGTTGAAGCAGGAACTCACGAACCCGGGATGCGATCAGCCGATCGACCAACTGATCGCCGCCGCTGAGATCTACAACCGCCTGCAAGACCCCGACAATGCAGAAGCGTGTCTGCGCCACGCATTTCAGATTGACCGCACTTCCTTTGCCGCTCGCAAAATGCTGGGAGCCTTCTTGCTGGGCCAAGAACGATTCGCCGAGGCTTCGGAACATCTCAACTGGTGCGTGCGGATGAGCCCCCACGACCGCTGGCTGCGCGGACTGGCAGAACAAGCCCTGTCCAACAGCTTGCGAGGACCAACCGGCATTCAACCCGTCGGAGCCGCAACCTTCAAACCGACACGCCGCAATCGGCCATAGTCCACGGCGGCCCATCGTTTGAATCTGCGTCGTTCTTTACCCAACGCGTCAGCGAGAGCGAACGCTTCAAGACGCGAGGATTGGGGTGTGGCAATTCCATTTGGTGGGTGGAGATGACCGTCAGTGTGCGCCAGCTTGCTTCATGCTGGGTGCCGAAGGCATTGAAAACATGATCCAGCCGCGACGTGGAAAACACGTCAGACTTCCGGATGGACCCACGGCCCGCGATACGGCCGGCGCAGCAATTTGTTCGCCGCGGGATCGTTGGCAATCACTCCCTTTGCCGCGTCCCACGTCAGTGACCGGCCGAGCTGCATCGACAGGTTGGCGAGAATGCAGCTCACCGTCGAGGTGTGTCCCTCTGCGATGTCGGCCACCGGTTTGCCGCGTGTCGCGATGCAGTCGAGCAGGTTCTGCATGTGTCGGCGGATCGCCGGAGCGACATGCTTTTCGAGGTCTTTCTCGGTCTTGTCTTCGGGGTATTGCTCCAACTCCATCGTCACGTCCTTGTGAATCGCCTCACCACTGTTCGGGATGAAGTCGTAACTGTTGACGCTCGCCTTGAGCGTTCCCTTCTCTCCGTAGAACGTCGCGCCCCACGGGTACTTCGGATCGGGCGACGAACCCCAGGTGCGATGCTGCCAGACGACGTTGACGTTGTCGAACTCGAACGTTGCCGTCTGCGTATCGGAGATGTTCGCCTTGCTGTCTTTCTGCACGAGAATGCCGCCGGTTGAACTGACTGTCTTCGGCCAACCGAGTCCCGCCATCCAACGGACCATGTCGAGCATATGGATGCACATGTCGCCGACGATGCCGTTGCCGTACTCCATGAACGCTCGCCAGCGGCGCGGATGCACCAGCGGATTGTACGGTCGCATCGGAGCCGGCCCGGTCCACATTTCGTAGTCGAGGAAATCCGGCGGAGTCGCGTCGGGCGGATTCTCACGGGCACGCATGTGGTAGTAGCAGTAGATTTCAATGAGCCCAATTTTGCCGAGCTTTCCTTCTTGGATCAGCTCACGAGCCTCCGCCAGATGCGGCGTGCTGCGTCGCTGTGTGCCGACCTGCACGACTCGGCCATGTTTCCGAGCGACCGCCAGCATCGCCTGACTCTCGACGATGTCCACGCTGGTCGGCTTCTGCACATAGATGTCGGCTCCTGCCTTCACCGCCTCGATCATCGGCAGCGCGTGCCAATGATCGGGCGTCGCGATCTCGACAATGTCGAGGTCTTTCTCGGCGAGCATCTTCCGATAGTCGGAGTACAGTCGCGGAGTCTTCTTCGACACCTGCCGCGACGCCACGATCTCACCCGCCTCGGCCAGCATCTTCTTATCGACATCGCACAGCGAGACGACCTCGACCGGCGAAATCTGAATCAGCCTCAGCAAGTCACACTTGCCGTACCAGCCGGTGCCGATGAGACCGACTCGTTTCGGCTTTGGCTCGGCGGCAAACGCGGCGGGAAGCACAGGCAAAAACGAACTCAACGCAACGCTGCCGGCACTCGCGGTCAAAAACTGACGACGATCCATGATGTCTCCCTTTGGAGTGCGGTGACCCAAGTCACCGCTTTTCAAAACGTCCAATTTTACAAAAACAATCCGCCACAACGTCAGCGCGTTTTGGAAAGCGACGACTCAGGTCGTCGCACTCCAAAGTCACGGCTGCAAGTCCGGCAGCTTGGCTTTCGCCTCTTTGCCGTGGTCTTTCAGCGTCATCTTGAAGGTCGCCGTTTGCTTCTGCCCGCCGAAGCTGGCAGTCAATTCTTGTTGCATTCCGGCCAGGCCAAACGGCACGTCCTTATGGCGGAAGATTCGATGCGTCATGCCGAACTTCGTGTTGCCGAACTCGATCTCGTTGTGGCCGCTGACCACCGAGCATTCCAGATCACCTTGCTGCCAACTGATCTTCTCTTTGGTCTCTTCGGTTTTGAGATTCTGCTTCGGCCCCGCCAGCAGCATCGCAAAGGCGGGATCTTTGAGTGGGATGGATTCCACCACTTCCGGTTCGTTGGATCCGTATTTGGCCCAGCATTTGGCCATCTTGCTGATCGGGTCTTTCCCCTCTCCGAATTCCTCTTCGGGAACGAGAATCCGCCAGGTCACATTCGCCAATTGCGGGTGATCGCAGGTCTGTTCCATTTCGATGAACCGACACTGCTTCCCGCCATGAAATGCTTGGCCGACCGACCGCAGCTTCCACGAGGGGACGATCTCTTGCCCGTTGAGTTTCACGTTTACGTTGAACTCGGTCCAAGTTCCGTCTTTGGGGAGCGTCTGAACCAATGCCGACGATTTCGGCTCATCGGCGATGGCAATGTCGAAAACGAGCAGAAATGTACTCATCGCTAGACTACTGACGGCGATTTGCAAGATCTGACGACGGTGCATGATGAGTCCTCCAGCGTGCGAAAGAAGTGAGATGTGATTCCGCGACGCAAATCAGCGTAGCGACATCGCCACGACTGCCAAAGCAACCGTCTGAATTTTTCTCAGCAAGGAACGTGCGAACTCACAGTCTTGGTTCCCGGCAAACATCGGTTCGCGAAGAGCCCCATTCCTGTCGGGAAACCAGTGACAGTCGCTTTGTCTCGCAGGAGCGAGGCAGCGAAGTTGATGCGGCTGAACCAAGTCGGTGTTCGCTGCCGTTCATCGGATAGGACGATTACAACTTCGCGGTTCGGTCTCTTCGTCTTCACTCACAGGAACGATTCGCCATGAGCAGTTTCACTCGCCGCGACTTCCTCAAAGAGACCGTCCTGACCACCGCCGCCGGTTGGTCACTGTCGGTCAGCCAGGCACTCAACGCCAACCAGACCAACGCCGGTGGGTTGCACATTGCTGCATTCAAATTCGACGTCACGCCGCCGCTTGGCCATTCGTGCTGCGGCGGGTGGATCAAGCCGATTGAAGTCGTGGACGATGCGCTCGAAGCGCTCGGCGTCGTGTTGCTCGGAGCCGGCAAGCCGATCGTGTTGTGTGCGGTTGATTGGACCGGGCTGTTGAATGAGGCTCACGTCGAATGGCGGACGGCCTTGGCTCAAGCGGCGGGAACGACAGCGGATCGAGTCGCTGTGCATTGCGTGCATCAGCACAACGCGCCGTTCGTGTGCCTCGAAGCCGAACGCATTGTCGGAGCCGAGGGAGACTTGCCGCACATCGTCGATCTCGACTTCTTCAAACGCTGCCTCGATGCCAGCCGAGCAGCCGTCGAGAAGTCCATCAAACAAGTGACGCCGGTGACGCACATCGGCTGGGGCCAGGGGAAGATTGAAGGAGTCGCGTCGAACCGCCGAGTTCATCGCGACGAGAGCGGCAAAGTCCTGGCGATGCGCGGTAGTGCCTGTACCGATCCGAAGTTGATCGCGTTGCCCGACGGCATGATTGATCCGTTCCTCAAAACAGTCGCCTTCTTCAACGGCGAGAAGAAACTGGCCTCACTGCATTACTACGCGACGCACCCGATGAGCTACTACGCCGACGGCCGAGCCACCAGCGACTTCGCCGGGTTGGCTCGCAAGCAGCGGCAGCAGGACGAGCCGGATTGCCTGCACGTCTACTTCACCGGTTGTGCGGGCAACATCTCGGCCGGCAAGTACAACGACGGCTCGAAAGCCGTGCGGCCGGTCCTGACGAAGCGTGTCTACGACGGCATCGTCGCGTCGGAAGCGAAACTCGAACGAGCCGAGTTGAAGTCGGAAAAGCTCGCCTGGAAGACCGCGGACATTCTGCCACCGCCTCGCTCATCTCTGCACGCCGAGATGATCGCTCAACAGATCTCGACGAAGACCAATGCCGTCGTCAACCGCAACCGCCCGTCGTTCATGCTCTCGTGGCTGCGCCGCGTCGAGAAACGGACTCCGATCGTTCTCAGCTCGCTGCACCTCGGGGGCGTGAAGCTGGTGCATCTCCCCGCCGAGTCGTTCATCGAATACCAACTCCGCGCCCAGAGCCTCGCGAAAGACAATTTCGTCTGTACATCGGCCTACGGCGACGGCGGCCCGTGGTACATCCCGGTCAAAGAGGAATACCCCAACGGTGGCTACGAAGTCAGCGTTGCATTTTGCGAACCGGAAATCGACGACGTACTGACGGAGGGAATGAAGCGAATCCTGCCGGGGTGAGCAACAGCTTCCACAGATTCAGAGACTGTCGGGATTCGGAATCGTTTCCGGTAAGGGGCCGGAGACAAGGGTAACAAAGGCAAACTGTGCCACCCGACTTTCAATCTCCGTGAAACGTTCGGAGTCGTCCGGAAGTTCGAAGCATGAGCTGCACTCTCTCGAATTCGTTGAGCCATTCTTGAACGACGTTGTCGAGCAGCGATCGCTCTGGCGAGCCGATGCCGGTGGGACAGGCGGCTCCGGCGAAGTCGGCGGTCATCTGGCGATATTTCGACAGCGTCCGATCGCCGTACTGCGAGCAGCGGAACCAGTCTTCGCTGAGGAACAGCACGGCCGGAACGCGAGCGGCTCCGCAGACCGACAGCTCGGCCGCCAGATCCGGGTTCGCATCACGGTCGTAGAAGCGGAGGTGGATGCAGTTCGTCGCGGCGGCGAAGTGATCGAAGATCGGGCACTGATTGACGCAGTCGCCGCACCACGCTCCGGCCAGCACGAGCACCGGCATCTTCCGTTTGAAGCTCGCCAGCAACTGTCGCTGAGCGTCAGTCAACCGCACTTGAGCGTGCAGTCCTTCCCAGCGTTGCCGCTGCTCCGGAGTGCCGTACTTGGCCAGGAACTGGGAATACGACAAACCATTTTCAAAAACTTTGGCGTAATCGAGCATGGAAGACTTTCTTGCGATTCTGGGGTGAGCCGCGACAATCCCACTTCGAGCGGGTGATTCACTTTTCGGAGCGGAGCCATGTCCACGGTCGTTGACCTGAATGAAACCGAAGCACGCGAGTTGTTGGACCTGACCCAGCAGCCCGACCTCGTCCACGCCGTCAAGTTGGCGATGGCAGAGTACATCCGCCATGCGAAGCGAATGCAATTGAAGCGGCTCTCCGGCAAAGTCACTCTCGAGGACAATTGGCGAGAACAGGAAGACGCCGAACTGCGGGAAGGTGGATCGGATGCCTCCTGACGTGCTGGTCGATACTTGCCTGTGGGTGCCGTTTTTCAATCGTCCAAGTTCTTTCGGGAAGAAGACCATTGATCGCCTGCTGGACGAAGACAGCGCCATCGTGATCGGCCCGATCGTCGCGGAGGTCTTGCGAGGAATCCGTCGTCAGCAAGCGGCGGATTGGGTGGTCTCGGCACTGGCTGGCGTTCGGTACCACGAATTGAACTGGGACGATTGGCGGTTCGCTGCCGATTTGGGCCGACGACTGGCGTCGCAAGGAAATCAACTTCCCCTGAGTGATCTCGCACTGGCGTCCGTCGCTCTCCGGCAAGATTGGTCGGTTTATTCGACGGATCCGCACTTTGATCTGATTCCTGAACTCAAACGATTTCGACCCGGCAATTGAATCGCATTGAGCGATCGTTGAAATGTTTGAAGAGGAGTGTTTCCGCTCGTGGCCAAGAAGAAACCGTCTGCGTCCGCAACTGCGAAACCGCCTGCGAAGGTTGCGGTGCTCGGCGATCTGGAAACTCGTGTCGAAGAGGTGACGCAGGAGATCGGCCGGTATCTCTTCGAGCATCTCCGCCGTCGCAAGGCGTCGATCTTCGAGAAGCGTTGGTGGGAAGACCGCATCCTGTCGTGGGCGATGGGAGACGAGGCGGTCAAAGTGCAGATGTTTCGCTTTGTCGATGTGCTGCCTCGGCTGAAGACGCACGCGGCGGTCGCTCGGCATTTGCAGGAATACTTCGAGGAAGTCAGCACGCACTTGCCGGGAGCGGCTCGGCTGGTGCTCGATTGGGCCGAGCCGAACACCGTGCTCGGACGGGCGCTGGCGGTCAACGCGCGGTCGAATGCGACCCGGATGGCTCAGCGATTCATTGCCGGTTCGACGGTCGATGAAGTTTCGACGGCCGTCGGCAAGCTGCGGAAACAGGGCTTCGCATTCACGCTCGATCTTCTGGGCGAGGCGACGATCTCGGCAGCCGAATCGGACAGCTATCAACAGCAGTACCTCAACTTGATCGCCGGGCTCGCGGAGCAAGCGAACCATTGGCCAGAGGACTGTCAGCTCGACAGTGATCACCTCGGCTCGATCCCGCGAGTCAACGTGTCGCTGAAGCTGTCGGCGTTGTGCAGTCACTTCCGACCGGTCGATCCGGTGGGGACGACCGACGAAGTCCTCTCGCGGCTGCGGCCGATTTTGCGAGCGGCTCGCGAACACGGGGCGTACATCCACGTCGACATGGAGCAGTACGCGTTCAAAGACCTGACGCTCGACATATTCCAGCAAGTGTTGATGGAGCCGGAGTTCCGCGACTTCGCCGACGTCGGCATCGTGATCCAAGCGTACCTGCCCGACGCCGAGGCCGACCTGCAACGACTTCTGAAGTGGTCGAAGAAGCGCGGCACGCCGGTGACGGTGCGGCTCGTGAAGGGTGCCTATTGGGACTACGAAACCGTCTCTGCCGAGCTGCGCGGCTGGCCGGTGCCGGTCTTCCAGGAGAAATGGCAATCGGACGCCAACTTTGAGAAGCTCGCGCGGCTGCTGATGGAGAATTACCAACTGCTGCGACCCGCGCTCGCCAGCCACAACTTGCGGAGCCTCGCCAACGGCATCGCCTGGGCGAGACAGCTCAAGGTGCCGATCGGGGCTTACGAAATCCAAATGCTCTACGGCATGGCGGCCGAGCAAGCACAACTCTTCGCCGAAATGGGACACCGCGTCCGCATCTACACGCCGTTCGGCGAGTTGATCCCCGGCATGGCATACCTCGTCCGCCGGTTGCTGGAGAACACGTCGAACGACTCGTTCCTGCGACACAGCTTGGCGGAGAACGTGACCGTGGAATCGCTGTTCGCTGCTCCGGCTGATGGCCGAAAGCCGATGGCCGAAAGCCGTGATCCCAAATCCGAAACCTCAGATAAACTCGCCACTCGCCACTCGCCACTCGGAACTCTTCCCATGCCCTTTCGCAACGAACCACCCACCGATTTCAGCCAAGCCGCCAACCGCAAGGCGTTTCAAACGGCGCTCGATGACGTCAAAAGCGAGTTCGGCAACGAGTACCCGCTGGTCATCAACGGTCGCATCGTCGAGACCAAAGGGGCGATCGTTTCGACCTGCCCGTCGCATCGGATGACGACCGTCGGCAAGGTCTCGTCGGCGACGAAGCACGATGCCGAGAACGCCATCGCCGCCGCGAAGGCCGCGTTCCTCGGCTGGTCGCGCGTCGAGCCGAAGTATCGGGCCGAGCACCTCAACCTGATTGCCAAGCATCTGACCGATCAGCGAATGGAACTCGCCGCGTGGATCGTCCACGAGGTCGGCAAGCCGTGGGAGGACGCCGATGGCGACGTGGCCGAGGCGATCGACTTCTGCCGTTTTTACGCCGAGCAAATGCTGGCGATGTCGCAGCCGCAGCGAGTCGATCTGGCAGGTGAAGAGAACGAGTTCCACTATCGCCCGCGCGGTGTGGTGGTCGTCATTGCGCCGTGGAATTTCCCGCTCGCGATCCTGACCGGCATGACTGTCGCCGCATTGGCGATGGGGAACACCGTCGTCATCAAGCCGGCCGAGCAATCCTCGGTCGTCGCCGCCAAGTTCATGGACATCCTGCTGGAATCCGGCATGCCCGACGGCGTCGTCAACTTCCTGCCGGGGATCGGCGAAGAGATCGGCCCGACGCTGGTGCAGAGTTCCGACGTCGATGTCATCGCCTTCACCGGTTCGCGCGCGGTCGGGCTGGAAATCAATCGGCAAGCGGCCGCCGTCGACATGCACCTGCACGGCGTCAAGAAAGTCATCGCCGAGATGGGTGGCAAGAACGCAATCATCGTCGATGATGACGCCGATCTCGATGAGGCGGTGCTCGGCGTCGTGCAATCGGCGTTCGGCTACGCAGGTCAAAAATGTTCGGCCTGCTCGCGAGTGATCGTGCTCGACGGCGTCTATGACCTGTTCCTCGAACGGCTGACCGGCGCGGTGAAGAGTTTGGAACTCGGTCCCGCCGAGAATCCCGGCACGTTCGTCCCGCCGGTCATCGACTCGAACGCTCTCGAACGCATCGCCGAGTTCATCGAGATGGGCTCGCGCGAATTCCGAGTTGCCGTCGCGGGCGAAGTCCCGGCCAAGCTCGCGAAGGAGGGACACTATGTCGCGCCGCACGTCTTCGCGGATGTCACTCCCGATTCACGACTCGCTCAAGAAGAGATCTTCGGCCCGGTGCTGTGCGTCCTCAAAGCGAAGAACCTCGACGAGGCGTTCACGATCGCGAACTCGACCGACTACGCGCTGACCGGCGGCATCTATAGCCGCAGTCCGCACAACCTCGCCCGTGCCCGCCGTGAGTTCCAAGTCGGTAACCTTTACCTCAACCGACCGATTACCGGCGCTCTGGTCAACCGCCAGCCGTTCGGCGGCTTCAAGCTCAGCGGAATCGGCACGAAGGCCGGCGGTGCCGACTACCTGCTGCAATTCGTCATCCCGATCAGCGTCACCGAGAACACGCTGCGACGCGGCTTCGCGCCAAAATCAGAGACCTGAGCGAACTGCGTTCGAATCAACAACTGTCTGGTTACCGATCCGGTTCCCCACGTTTGTTCGAACAACCGGCCCCGTCCATCTCACCGTTGGCGGACTTGGTGGAAAGTAGCTGCGGTAATACATCGGGTAGTGATAGTAGGCGAGTTGCTGCTCTCGCCAGTGGACGAGTGCCCGCTGCAACGTGCGCGCAAGCTCTGGGAATTGTGCAGACAAGTCGTGGGACTCGGCGGGGTCTTCCTGAATGTCGATGAGGCGAGTGTGACCTTGCTGGTGGTCGATGGTCAGTTTCCAACGACCGGCCCACTGTACGGCATCCGCCAGACTGGCCGGCGAGTTGACGTGGAAGTACAGAAATCGTCGATCGAGACTTGGCCGGAGCGATGACAAGGCGTCGATCCCTTGGAAATTCGGATGTGCTGGCCAACCCATCAGCCCCAGCATTGTGGGAATCAGGTCAACGTGCTCCAGCGGGTAGTCCTCATTTCGCGGTGTCAAATGGCGAGGTGCATGGAGCACGGTGGCGACATGAATTGTGGGCTCGACCGGAGACTGGGCATGACCCACTTGTCCGCACTCATGGAAGGCTTCCCCGTTTTCGCCGAGAACCCAGAGGATTGTGTTCTCCAGTTGTCCCGTTTCGCGGAGATGCTCGACCATCCTGCCAACGAGCTTGTCGCAATGGTGCAGGCCATTGAAGTAGGCATTGCGAACCCGATCCGTCTTGCTCTTGGGGTGATTCATGAAGGTCACATCGCTGTCGAGTTCACACGGCTGAAAGGGATGCTCGGCACCCTCCGGGAGTTCGTACGGAAAATGTGACGACTGAAAATTGATGTTCAAGAAGAACGGCCGTCGTTCGCCGATCTGTTCGCGGCTCCATTGAATGGCGGTGTCCATGACATGCGTGTCTGGAAGCAGGCCGGCGGTCAATGATCCGATCTCCAGTTCGTGGGCGAAGCCCGGATCACGTTTGCGATCGAAAGTGGCCTGACCGCTGCGCTTGGCATCGTAAAACAGGTCGAGATTGGGCGACTCGTGAAATTGATCCATGCAGCCCCAACCTTCATTCGTCGCCGATACAAACGCCGTTGCATAACCGGCCTGCTTGAAAATGTCATAGGCCAGCGTCTTGGGCCACGGGTCGCTGGTGCGATAGTAGTGATGTCGGCGGGTCCGCAACGGATACAACGACGAGACCAGACAAACGTCGGCGTAGTCCGAGTGTGTGCTTTGAGAATACGCACGCGTGAAATTCACTCCCGACTTGGCGAGCTGGTTGATGTGAGGCAGGACTTCCCGGCCCTGATGTCGCAGATGGACGACGTCATGCCGGAGAGATTCCACGGCGATGAGCACAACATTGGGGCGATTGCGATCGTCGCCCGCCGGTGGCGACCAGGGATGATCATGCAGTCCTTTGAGCGTCTTCACATCGAGACACGCGGCAATCGGCTCCGTCGAGAGCATTTCGATTCCCGACATCATCACCGTCAGTGACGGACTGACGCGATTCTTGATCGCAGCCACGCGACTTCCCAGCCGATGAGTGCTGCGATCGTTGCAAATCGCGCAAAATGGCAGCAAACAAATGGTTGTCATCCCGATCCAAATCACTCGTCGATGGCGATGCGATTCGGCCGTGAGCCGGCGATCGACCTGTCGGACCCGAAGAAAATAGGCCGCTGTGATCGCCAGCAAGACGGGAATCGAAGCCAACAATCCGAAAACTCCCCAGCGTTCGGAGGTCACCAGACGATCCATGAATGTCAGCGGAGGATTGATGGCGAGAAAGAGCAGCGATTCCAGATTTGCGAATCGACCAGACCGCCAAAACAGTCCCCAACTGCCGGTCTGCAGCACAATCATGGCCGTCAAGGCGAGGCTCATGATGCCAACGCGGACATGACCCAATACGTTCGCTTTTGATGTCATTGACTGCGTACTTGAGGTGGAGTCCGAATCCGCTGCCGAATGGCTCTGGCACCATTCTGCCAAGTAGCAAACTCCCCATCCGAGCGAAATCCAATACCACACGACGTAGCACAGCGCCGCGACCAGTACCAAGCCGTCTTCGTCGAGCAAACTCAGAGGCGCGAACATGTGCCCGGAGAGCTCCAGAATCATTCAGACGAAGGCCAGCCAGAAGGCCGATCGATGCGGCCCAGTGACAGCCCTCCAACCCGCCTGAGAGACGGAGTGGACCGTCGATTCGACGCTCGACCGTTGTGACATGTTGACTCGCGATGCCGTTCCGGGCTCAAGAGTAAGAAGGACCACTGGAGAAAGTCTTTAGAACGCGGTTTCCGCCGCGGCCGATCGAGAGCGTGTCGGCTGCGAGACAAAGCCTGTCTCAAGTTCCGATCGGCGGGATTGTACGAGTCGCGAGGTTGACGACGGAGGTACCGTTTCGTCCCACCAGGAGATCGTTGAGCATTCGAGACCCACCAGCATGTGCGACGCTTGTGGAGGGTCTCGATGACTCGACCCACTCAACAGGCCCCACCACGACTCAGTTGTCCTGCATCGGCAGAGCGGCCTCAGACTCGCGGCGTTGCAGCAGCAAGATCGCGGTTGGTGCGAGCACCAGCAACATGCCCAGCAGCGAGGCTTTGTTGTAGTCCCGGTCCTCCAAGATCAACTCGAAGATCAGCGCGAAGAAGACCTGCGAGAGGCCGACGACCGCGACTCGCGAGGGGACGCCGAGTGTGAAGGCTTTCGTCAGGCAGAGCTGACCAATCGTCGCCGACGCACCGACCCCGAAGAGTTCGATCCAGCTCACCCAGTTTCGCGGTTGTTGTTCGACTGGCATTCGCCCATCGAGCAGTCCCATCGCCAAGCCGGCAAAGATCAGTGACACGGCGCTGAAGTGCCACACGATCGCGCGGGTATCGACTCCTTGAACGCGGTGCAGGCCGATCATCGCCAGCGCGCTGGTGAACGAGGCGATCAACGCCGTGAAGGTCGCAAGGTTCCCGTCCGGCGAATGCGGCTGTTGGATCAAGACGACTCCACAGACCGCGCTCACAACGCAGCACCAGACAAACGCTCCGGGGCGCTGTCGCAGCAGTGGCCACGACAGCAACGCGACCCAGATCGGGAAGAGGTTCGTCAGCGTCAACGCATCGGCAACCGGCAAGCGAGTCAGAGCGTAAAACGTGCAGACCAAGCTCGTGCTGCCAGCGAGGCTCCGCAGCCAGAGTGCGCGCGGGCCAAGCACAACCAACTGGCCTCCCGTCAGTAGGGCCGACAAACCGGTCAAGATAAACGGGACGCTCGACCGGCCAATCGCGATCGCTTGCCACGCGAACCGGTCGCGCACCAGGTGCGCGAGGGTACTCATCACCGTGAAAGCAAACGCCCCGCACAGCATCCACAAGTAGGGGGCCACTGCTGGAGTCCCGGCATAAGG
>SYJG01000396.1 GCA_005798445.1 Planctomyces sp. | reverse complement strand
CCGTTGCAATCACAGCCTCTGTCAGTTCTGCATTCATCGTCTCGTCCCTGAGACCTGGATGTTTCTCCCAAACCCTTTCGCGGTCTATAACTCAGCAAGCCAAACTGCCGGTAGATCAATTTCAACTGGCTGCCTTACGTCAGCCTGCGACGCAACAAACAGTTCGCTCTGATCCAGCCTTCGACAGCCACACGCTTGGATGTTGGCATCAACCTCAAAAGCACACCGCCGACGGCTCGCCTGGAAGCGGCCGGCAGTTTCAACGCGATGGTCAGCCATCGTGTCCGCGTCGGCGATGCGCGTGAGATCGACAAGGAACTCGTGGGGTGGTTGAAGAAGGCGTATGAGGTGTCTTGATCGCCCCGTTTTCACGGCCGTTCAATGAACGTGAGTCTGAGCGGACAAGGCCACAGTTTCACTCCATTGGGAATCCACCATGAAGACGATCGTCTATGTCGCGATTGCGTTCGTAGTCGGCAGCAGCTCGGCGGCGGAACGGTTGGGTGAGCCAGTCCCATGCCTGAAGGGGCTTGACCCAGTCGCGCTAACGCAAGGTCAAGAGTTGCCAGGCGACAGCGGCATCTCGACCGTGCGCGGCCGTTATCGGTATCTGTTCGCCAGCGAGGAGAACAAGGCCACGTTCGAGAAGCACCCAAACCGGTATTCGATCCAACTCGGCGGAGGTTGTGGCCGCATGGGTCCGCTGTCGGGAGTCGGCAGTCCGGATCGCTTCCTGGTCCACGACGGCCGGATTTACATCTTTGCGTCGGACCAATGCCGGAACGGATTCAAGGCGGCCCCCGAAAAGCACATTGAAGCGGACGACCCGCCGCCGACCGGCTCGGAGGCGAACCTCGCACGCGGTCAAGAACTCGTCCAGCGGGCGCTCGTTGGATTCGGTGGTGCCACCAAGGTGGACGCGATCACCAGCCTGGAACTCAAGCGCGTGCGAACCTATCAGGCCGACGGAGCCGACAAAGAACAGGCGACGTATTCTCGCGTCATATTTCCCGACCAGTTTCGCCTGGAGGACATTTGGCACACCGGCTCATCGGCGGACTTCGTGCGCGGCGACAGGGGCTATCGAGCCGAAGGAGACCAGGCGTGGCCGATGGACGAGATCGTGCGCCGCGAGTTTCTCAAAACATTCCGCCGCAATCCGCTGGTCCTTCTGAAAGCACGGAAAGAGTCAGGCTTCCGAGCCGTCGCCGCCGGTCGTGGCCAGGTTGGCGATCAAGAGGTCGAGTGGCTCGCCATCGGACTCGGCGGCTCGACGAACACGTTGGGCATCGACGCGACGACCGGCCGAGTACACAGCGTTCGCTATCGCGGCCGAGCCCCGTCCGCGATCGGCGACGTGCAACGCACTTTTTCCGATTTTCGCGAAGTCGATGGGCTCATCGTGCCGTTCGGCATCGCGGTTTCGCTGAACGACTCTCCGACCACTCAGGCCGTTCGCTTCGCCAACGTGTCGGTGAATCCAAAATTGGACGACAAGCTGTTCGCCGTGCCCGAATAACCCCTCTCATGTCCGCGCCGTGGGGTACATCGCCGCCAGAAACAGTCCGACGAAGAACAGGCCGAACTGATATGCGACAATCGCCAATTCCAGCGCTCACTGTATCGTCGGGCGAAATTGATCGATGATTGCAATCATTGTTGGTACCTCCGACCTACGGATAAGTGGACCCGCAGTGAAAAGTAGACAGGCGAGCGGCTGGGCGTCAGCCCTCTGAGTCCGTCGTTTGAGCGGAAATTCCACTCTCGGAGGGCTAACGCCCTGCCGCGCGCCGACACAGTTTCCTGTGCGGGTCTACTTACGCGGAGCCGAAGGTCCACTGCAATTCCTCTTCTGTTTCACCACGGCGAAACACGATCGTCAGTCGCTCCAGTTCATTGGGAACGCCTCGGAAGGCCACAACCGCCGTTTTCGACTCACCCGGTCGCAGTGACAGGTCCGCATCCGTCAAGAGCGCCAGTTGTCGTCGGAGGTGGCGGTTGTAGAGCGGACCCGTCAGCCCCACACACACGTCGATGGCAGCCGTGATCGGATGAAAATCGAGCAACGAATAGAAAAAGAAGTCCCATGTGAACTCGGAGAGCTTTCGCAAGACGACCGCTGGGCTTTCGGCGGCAAACGTCTTTCCGGCGGCGGTCAATTTCGTTGAGCCGAGCCGCACTTGCACTTCTGCTGACAGCGGATTCGTGACTTCGACGCGAATGAGGGCGATCTTCTTCCGGCGCGCCTTGCTGGCGTACATGTCGCCGTTGTCCTTCAGGACATCGTCGCAATTGATGCCGAGTGTCAGGCGATCGCTCATGGTTTAATCCTTCAAGCCTCCCGCCTGCAGCGTTTCAATCTGGTTCTTCCAAGCCTGTGGATCGGTCAAGTACCAGGCGACGGAGTCACTCTGACCGTCCGCGGAAAAATGCACCTTCAGCAGATTGTAGATCGTGGCCTTACCGAGATGGCTTTTGGTCAGTGTGAGTTTAGTGATTGCATCGAGTGGCACTCGTAGGTCCCTCTTCGGCAGGAACTGGAAGAAGTGCAAGTGCTTCGCCGTGAGCACCAGACCTCCGTTGCCGCGGCACTGTCTGACTCCGGCGGACTCCCGCCCGAAGCTGTTGGCCCGCAGGTCCTGCATGAGGATTTCGGACGGGCCGTAGTGGGCGGCGATGCGTGCTTCGAGCGGCCCCTTCAGGAAAGCCAGGACCGCTTTGGACAACAACACAATGACGAGCATGACGCCGAGAATGCCCAACACCACCCAACCAATGATCGTTGTCATTTCCATGATCTCCTCCTGAGTGAGCCGTCCGATCAGAGTGGACGCTATCACCGAGCTGGCTCTCCAGCGTTCAGTTTCCGTTCATGCTTTCACGCGGCGGTACTTTGTCTCGACGGCTTTCGCCTCCTGGCCATCGGGAGTGACGTTGTAGGCGGTGATCGTGAGCTGATTCTCGTCGATGACTTCAAAGACCGTCTTCCAACCCCACGGCGGTATGTTCGGGGCAACGTCGTATTTTCCCCACACGACGAATCCTCGTTCCGTCGTTTCGCCTTCGGAGAACATGATCGCGTCGCTCATGTGAAAGTCGTCAACCCACGAAGTTTGAAACCGCTTCGTCACGAAATTGAACGCGATGGTCTCGTCCCCATGCCGCGGCTTCCCCTGAATCGTCCCCACGGACTCGTGGCGGACGAACCGTCCGCCGAGCAGCGGGCGAATCTGGCCTTTGACCGGAGACTCGTCCGCCAGCTTGCCCGGTTCAAACCAAGTCCGGCAAGTTCCCTCCCAATTTCCTTCGAGCGACTTCAGCAGTTCTGTGAGCATGATGAGCATCCCTTTGTTGAACGGAGTTTTGGACATTGCGAATTCCTTCGCGTGATGAGCCGAGATGTCAAAAGGCATCGCTAGAGAGTTTGGCTCGTAGAGCGTTGACGGTGATCGAGTTCACCTGAGTTGCAACTGCACTTACCGGAATTATTCATGGGTCCGGGGATCGTCGTTGTAGCGTGTCTTGAAATCAGCACGACGCGCAAGCGTGTGATCTCGGTGCGTACCGCTCGCTTGCGCATTGTGCTAATTGCCGCCCATGAATCACTCATGGCTAACCCCCGCCCTGTTCCTTTGGGACGGCTCGGAACGTCACATGGCCGCACGACTCGCATAATTCGGCGGTCAGGTGACCCTGGACCGGAAAGCGGCCGAGGAACCAACTCGGCTTTGCGTCGATCGCAGTGTATTTCAGGGTGTCGTGCCGTTGATGGTCCTGCTCGACCACCCGAATCGGATGAGTCGCGCCGCCACACTCGATGCAGTCTTGATTGCTCTCTGACATTCTCGGTTCTCCTCAGTTCAACGGGCGTTCCGATGAGTCAACCTCGGCGGATGGTTGATGGTAGACGGTGTGCCAATGACGTTGCCCGCAATTTTGTTGAAATCACCAAACGACGCGCGAACTGGACTGCCCACGGTCCGAAGATTACAGCCAGCAGCGTCGCCAACATGATGAGACCGCCGCCCAAGCCGGGACCATCAAACGGTTCTTTGATCAAAGGACTCGGATTGTTCGAGAGCGTATGCACGCCCATGGCGAGAAACAGGTTCCCGGTTCGCAGGTAGATGCCCGCGAACGCGAGGCCCATCACGAACTGAGCCAGGAGTAACCATTGGCCCTGCGGCTGACGCCAGTTGAAGAAAATATGGAACAACGCGAACACCAACTGTGACAGCACGAGAGCCACAGCGATTTGCATCCACGGCCGCGCTGTTGGCTTCCAACTCAGCATGAGCAGCAAACACTGAGGCAGTAGGAATCCGCGAAACACAACTTCCTCCAGCGGCGTGTTTCCGAACAACTGGCCGAGCCAATGCCCGGCCGCACGAGTCCAACTGGTCGCCGTCCATTCTGGATTGAGTTCGATGGACTGATTGCTGAAAGCCAAGATGATCACGAATACGATTTGGCTCACCGCCCAAATCAGAGCTGTGAGGCCCAGGGCCGCCGGCAACTTGGCAGGCTCCAGGCCCAACTCTTTGGGCCGGACGCGACACAGGCCGAGCAGCAACACGCCAATCAGGATCAGTTGGTTGATCAAGTTGGCGGAGAGCGTGACATTGACCAGGCCGTCCGTTGTGCGCCATAGCCAAGTCACAGGCGGGAACCACCTCGCCGAGTCGCGAACGAACAGGAGCTCCCAGAAACAACTCAACGCAAAGTACGCGACGAGTACGCCGCCGACCTTGAGGACGGATATCCGTCGCGGCATGGGCACGTGTCGCACCGGCCAGGCCGTGAGTGTTTCAGGAGAGGCTTGCATCCGGATCGCTCCTCATGTCTGAGCCTGAGCGAAGAACGATTTGCCCTGCTCGTCCTGCAAAGCCAGGATTGGTTTCCAGGCTCGAGCTGGGTCCAACATGATCGCGGCACGAGTCGTGTGATTCGGGTCATTGAAGAACAGCATCGGCTTGCCATCGTTCGTGTAGAACATACAGAGTTGACCCGCCTTGTCCTTTCCGGCTTCGGCAAAGAGCATCAGGCCCGCGAATTTGTCCGCACCCGTTTGGAGCATGATGCGGCCTTTCCCATTCTCTTGGATGTTCTCTCCCCCTTTTCCGTTCTCCTCAGCGAAGACGGTCACGGACCCCTGCTCTTTCGCGTCCAGCAAGTAGAGGGCTGCCCGTGCCCCGATGGCTTTGTTTGAGTCGTCGATCCCAAACACGGCCCGTTTCTTCCCCGCCTTGTCGCGGATGACGATTTGCTCGGCCTCGATCGTCTTTGGATTCTGCGGCGCGTTGTCCGCGGCGATGGAAACGAAAGCTCCGGCCATCAGTGCGAGGCCAAGGAGGCCACACTTCATTCTGCGGTTCTGCTGTTCCAGATTCTCCAACCGTCGAACGAGATCAGGCGGGGCAAGTGTCGTGTCAGTCATGGCTCTCTCCTTGGATTGATTGAATGGACTTCAGGAAGGACGTGGACTGTTTGAAACTCGATTCACGGGCCGTATGGATTCCGCATCGTTGTGACAGTCACTCTAAAGCCCTCGGACCACTTCCGGGAGCAGCCTTTGGTCGTTTGCAGCGTGTTGTCGACCGAGCGGTTACTCCTTGATCGCCTTTTTGAATTCGGCTTCCGCTTGCTGCTGATCTCCGAGTGCTTGCCAGGCGAGGCCGCGGAGGCGGTGGTGTTTCGCCACGTCATCACCTCCTTTGGCGATCTCGGCGGTTTGGTTGGTGATGATCGCTTCCAATTGCCGGCGCAGTGTGCGAGCGACGGCCGCGTGACCGTGCGACTCAGCGTGCTGCACGACGGATTTGTTTTCGTTGTCCAGAACGCTGAGGCTCCGTTCGAGTTCAAAGATCAGAAGCAGACCGACGTAGATGTTGTCCTGGCCGGAAACTCCGAGATATGGCGACTTGGTCAGCCAGCCGTCGTTCGACAGCCATTCGGATTCGTGGGCCTTGCCGCTGAGCACCGCGTGCATCAGGACGGTGCGGCCGAGCTTGTCGCGGGCCAGCAGGCTATCGACCTGATGCGACAGGAGTTTGAGACACTCCCAATCGCCGGCGCGAGCGGCTTTCATCAGAGCGTTCTCACCTTTCTCGTCCTTCAAGAGTTCCGCTTCGTACAAGCCAAGTCCCTGTCGGTCGATGTCACGGCATTCGATTAGCACGCTTTCGATGCCGGGAAACGCCAGCAGGCTCTTCTTTCGCTCGGCGGCGTCCCGTTCGTAGGAGAGCGAATAGAGCTGATTCAATCGGCTGAGGAACGCCACATCGCGGCGTTCGGCCGCGATCATCAACACGCTGAGGCCGTGCGAATCCTGTTCGGTGAGGTCCGCTCCGAGAATGACCAGCGTGATCGCCAGCGAGCGATGCCCATTCGCGACCGCTTTCATCAGCGGCGTCTGCCCATCGGAGTCTTTCGCATTCACGCTCGCTCCACCGTCGAGCAGTTGCTTCACGCGAGCAGCGTTCCCCAATTCGGCCGCGCGGTGGATCGAGGCGTCGGTCGCGTCGTTGGGCTCCGATTCCTTCCAGAAGCGGCGAAGCTTCTCAGGAAGGACCGGGCCGGACGATGGGTCAATTTCAGATGATGGGGTGAAATTGGCGCGACCGGGATAACTCTCCTTCCAGTGATACCACGGATCGACTTGACCCACACGCCAGATCTCGATCCGGTAATTGAAGACGCTCTCGAACATTCCCATTCCCAGCCCCACAGTGTTGCGGCCGAGCGTCATTTGCCGGCCGTCCAGGACGGAATCCAACTCGGACCAGAATCGTTCCGCCAATGGTGGGACTTGCTGTTGAAACGCAGCGATCGTCGTGATCTGGCGCCCCTGCGCGTCGGTCTCGCGTTGAGTGTTCTGCTCCTCGATTGCTTGGAATTCGCGGAAGAATTTCTGAAGCGCCTGGTTCATCGCCTCGCGTTGCGCGGAATCGAGGCCGAGATGGCTGGCGAGTCGATCGCTCACCGTCGGACTGTTCGGCCCGAAGAACATGACGTGCTCGTCCCCTTTGTTGCCGAACCAGACTTCGCCGGTCTTCGAGTCCGCGCGACCTGCCGTTGGGTCAACCGTCTTCACTTCGTTGCCCGCCTTGAACAACGCGGCGAGTCCGAGCAGCAGCGCCAGCGGCGCGAACACGCTCAGCACGCCGACCACGGCTCCGGCTCCCGTGAACAACCACTCGATGAACTTGCCGTGCTTCTCGCCCTGCGATTCAAACGCGGCGACGACTCGCGGCCGGGTGAAGTACACCAGTTGCCCGATCAGCCACGCCACACCCACAACCACCACGCCGCCGACGAGCACCACGATGATCAAGATCGCCATGACGTCCGCGTCGTCGGGTTCCAGACCTTCGGCCGCCATCTCCCGCTGCATCTCGGCGTAGGCATCCGGCAGCCCGAAGCGGGCGAGATACGGAACGTCGAAGACGAACGACGCCAAGCCGAAGACACAAACTCCCAGCGTCAATTTCCTGGCCCACGGCTTCCACAGGAACAGCCCGATGCTTGCGGCGAACATTCCCGCCGACATCGTGAACCCCAGCACGGCATCGACCTTCTCCCACACTTGCCAAACTGGCAGCACTGGCTGAACGAACGCCATCGGCTGCTCCATCGCGCACAACAGCATCAGCAGAATCGCGCCGAAAAGATTGACCGTGGCCAGCAAGGGAACCAGCTTCGGCCGCGGGCCCATCAGCCGGTACGCGCTAGCGTCCGGTTCTTGCAACCGTGGGCTAGCGCCCAGCGGCTGATGAGTCATCGGCGTCAGTCCCCGGACTTGTTCACCAGTCCGGGGGCTGACGCCCTCCGGCTCGCCGGATTTCACGCCCGCCGACGAAACGACGCCCCAGACTCGCTTGACGATGGCCGACGACACTCCGCCGCCGATGAACACGGTCTCGAACAAGGCCAGGGACAGCGACAGGGGGAATTTCATTTCCACACCCCAATGGTTGAAGTACAGCAGCAGTCCAAAGATCGCTCCATTGAGAATCAGCAGCGGGAAGAAGAGCGCATCCGCCACTGCGAGCGGCAGTCCATAGAGCCTGCCGCCCGAGCGCTGGATGTGGCCGATGGCGACCGCGCCGCAGGTCGTCGTGCCGAAGACCGAACTCGCGGCCAGCGCGACGGCGAGGATCAGCATCACGAAGCCCAGCATCAACAACTCCGACGGCGCGGTCGGTCCGCCGCTCGGACCACGACCGGAGGCGTCGCTGATCTCGGCGGGTGGGTCGAGACTCGTGGTCACGGTCGATCCGACGCTGGCCACATCCGCGACGGGCGTCACGAGAAACGCCGCCAGAATCAGCGCCATCAGGCCCAGCCCCGCCCAGATCGCACCGGTCAGCGCGCACCGGCTGAGTCGCGGCTCGGAGCGAGGCTGCGAAACGACGGCGAACGCCGACTCAGGACGTTCCGAATTCTCTGCGTGCCGCCGCTCGGAACTCCGCACGCGGAACCAGGCAATCAGCAAGAACACCCCCAAGGCTCCGAGTCCAAACGACCACGACAGAAAGTCGATCCGGCTCCCCTCGGCGGTGGTGTACCAGAACCACGAATCGCCGAATCCCATGCGGACGCTCGTCGTGCCGTCGGAATCCTGGTTGAACCTCCCGTCGATGCTCACCAGGATGCCGAGGCAGACAAACGCCACCAACAGCAACATGCCTTTCATCATCTTGCGACTCGCGGCCGAGTGCTCGAACCACCATGTCTCCCACGTTGGCTCAGCGGGCTGAGTGCTCACGCGCTTCGCGGACTCAGGGCGTACCTCACTCGCGGATTTGCCAACCAACCGCGACGGAAGGCATGCCAGGAAGTGTTCCACAGGTCCCGAAATCCCTCCCGGCACATCGACGTCGATCATGGACAAGTCAAACGCGACTTGGCCCTTACTGCTTTTGGGAATCTCTGCAAGTGCCTTCATGGTCTTGGTGTGGAGGGTCAAGTCCCAGCCGTCCCAGTTGACGGATTCGATGTCGTCGAACGGGATGCTCACTTCCTTCAATCCCGATCGAAAGGCCGAGAACAGGCTGCGCACCTCGAACTCCACGATGAGTTCGTCTTTTCCAAGACGCAGCTTGCCATGCACTTCTCCAAACAAGCCCCAGTGGACACTTTCCGCAATCTCTAACGGGATGCTCACCGGCTCGGCAAGCGCTGTTCTTCCGCCTCGATGTGCGGGTTTCTGCGCGGCGAGGTTTGGCGATTGGCTTTCTCGTGAGATCGTTTCAACATCCGTCTTCACTTCGCTGGCGTGTTGATAGCGCTGCTCCGGGTCTTGTTCGAGCGCTCGCAGCACGACCTCGTCCAGCCGCACATCGACTTGGACTCTCTTCGACGGCGGAGCGAACTTGCCCATCGGCAGTTCGCCCGTGAGCAGTTCGTAGAAGACGACGCCCAGCGAATAAATGTCGGCGCGGTGATCGACTTCGCGCGAACCCTGCATCTGTTCGGGAGCCATGTACCGTAGCGTCCCCATCACCTGATGCGTCGCGGTCAGCGAATGATCGCTGGCGTCTTGGCCCAGCAGCTTCGCGAGGCCGAAGTCGGCGATCTTCACTCGGCCCCGTTTGTCGATGAGGATGTTTTCCGGCTTGATGTCCCGATGCACGATCCCTTCGTCGTGAGCGAACTGCAACGCCTCACAAATCTGCGGCACAATCGCCAACGCCTCGGCCGCCGCGAGCTTCCCTGTCTGAATCGTCTGCCGCAGGTTCGCACCATCCACGAACTCCATCACGATATAGCACAGCGCGCCGGATTGGAGTTCAGGCGCGCGCTGTGGCCGGTCTCCGACCGAGCCACTGCCTCGACCGAAGGTCTCCTGCGGCTTGCCCCAAACCGGGAGACCTTCGGTCGGGGTCACGGCGGGGTCGGGAGACCCGCGCCGAGCGCTGTCGGTCTGGCCGAAGTCGTACACGGCGACGATGTGCGGATGACTCAGCCGCGCCAGCGCGCGCGCTTCACGCTGAAACCGTTCGGCGAATGCCGGATCGTGGCTGATCTCTGGCGGCAGAATTTTCACGGCAACCAGCCGATCCAATCCTGGCTGCCGGGCTTTGTAAACCGCCCCCATCCCTCCTTTGCCAAGCAGTTCCAGTATCTCCAACTGTGGAAATCGTGGAGCCAGTTCCTCGATGGTCGGCGGTACGAAGCCCGAAGCGGGTGGAGTCAGTTTCGTCGGTCCCGGTTCACACTCGACTGCTGCAGACTGGCTGTCGTTTGCCGCCGCGAGCAAACATCTCGGACACAGGCCTGCCGGCGAATTGGCCGGAATCTCGGCATCGCATTGTGGACATCGACGTGTTTCGGTCATGGCAACTTTCCTGGTGAAAAGTGATTCTGCCAGCCTCTAAAGCATTCGCGAACCGTTGTGACACGGAATTTTAAGGAATCTCAACAGGCGGGAGGGCGAGGCTCCCGCCGAGCCGTGATGGAGAGCACGCGTGATTCACGCACCGGCTCGGCGGGAGCCTCGCCCTCCCAATCTCACGCCCCCAGTGCCTCGAACAGCCGGCCTATCTCGTCCTCGACTTCGTCCTCCTGTTCGACCGTGGCCGCCACTTCCTCGCGCAGGAATTCGCGATACCGTTTTCGCAACCGATGCGCCGCTTGCCGCGCCGCCTCTTCGGACACTTGCAACTCCGAAGCGATGACTCCGTAATCGAGGACGGCCCGGCTGCCGGTCAGCGTCTCTTTGAGCAACTCGAACTGCCGCAACTTACCCATCGTTGCGAATTCATCCTGCAAGCGTCGCACGACGTTGTCCAAGAGCGTCAGCGCCCATTGACGCTCGAACTCACGTTCTGGCGTGTCCGAGTGAGCCGGCTCCAAGGACAATCGCGACTCGCCGGTCTCCCAATCGAGCGACAATCGCTCGCGACCGCCGCCACGTTTCTGAGCGGTCGCGCGGTCCCATTCGTTCAACAGAAAATTCTTCAGCGACGACAGCAAGAAACACCGAAACCGGCCTCGTTCCGGAGACGCAGCGGCCAGCGAGTTCTTTTCCAGCAGGTGCAGGAAGAATTCCTGAGTCAGGTCTTGAGCTTCGTGAACTTCCGAAACACGTCGTCGCGCGAAGGCGTACAACGGAAACCAATAACGCCGACAGAGAGTTTCCAGCGCGACTCTTGCCGCCGAGTTGTCTGGCTGGGCCGCTTGCAAAACCAGGCTCCACTGCGTCGTCGCAAAACGGGGCTGTTCCGAGGACTGGCTCATCAAGGTGACTCTGGACCGACTTGCGGACGTATTGTGGTTCACTCAGGAATGCCGATCACGATATCATGTCTGCCGTTGAATTGGGTGTTGCTTGGCGGTTGAGGAGATTGTTCGTGCTCACCATTTCTCACCAGCCAATGGCGACTCGCGGCGTGCTGAGCCGGCGCGAGGTTCTGCGTGTCGGAGCGCTTGGCCTCGGTGGCGTGACGCTGGCGGACCTGTTGCGGCACGAGGCTCGCGCGGACAAGGAGACTCGGCGGCCTAAGTCGGTGATCTACGTTGTGTTGGATGGTGGGCCGTCGCATCTCGACATGTGGGATTTGAAGCCGCAGGCTCCGGTCGAATATCGCGGACCGTTCACACCGATCGCGACGAAGTTGCCCGGCGTGCAAATCTGCGAGCACATGCCGTTGCAAGCCGCGATGCTCGATCGAGCCGCGTTGGTTCGTGGCATTCGCTCGGTCGAGAACGATCACTATCTCAGCGAGGTCTACACCGGTCTGCCGCGCTCATCGGGCAAGCGGCCGGCGTTTGGATCGGTTGTCAGCAAGTTGGCTCCGACGAAGCATGCGTTGCCAACCTACGTCAGCCTCAAGCAGCATTCCGGCGACCTGTTCGATTACGAGAAGCCGCACTACGTCGGAGCGGCTCACGCTCCGTTTCGTCCGTTTGAGGAGTCTCTAAAGGATCTCGCGCCGGTCAAAAACCTCGACGTGCTGGAGAACCGCAAGGCGTTGCTCGCCGCGTTCGACAACCAGCATCGCGAACTCGATCGACTGCAGGCGTTCGGCGGACTCGATCGCTTTCAGGCTCAGGCGTTGGAGATGATCGCGTCGCCGAAAGTCCGCGAGGCGTTCGATCTCAATTCCGAGAAGCCGGAGACGCTGGCTTTGTACGGTCACAAGGCGGGGAAGTATCCCCATCAAACGGTCAAGACGATCCTGTACGACTGGGATGCGCGGCCGTTCTTGATGGCTCGGCGGCTGGTTGAAGCGGGTGTCCGTGTTGTCACATTACACGCTGCGGCCTGGGATCATCACAGCGGCCCGGAAGCGGACATCTTCTTCGCGCTGAAGTCGCTGATGCCAACACTCGACATGAGCGTCACCGCACTGGTTAACGACCTGCAAGAGCGCGGCCTCTCCGACGACGTGCTGGTCGTGGTGCTCGGCGAGTTCGGCCGCACTCCAAAGATCTCCCCGGTCGGTCCAGGTCGCGAGCACTGGGCCGACGCTGGCTGCGCGTTGTTCTTCGGCGGCGGCCTGACGATGGGCCAAGTCATCGGCGAAACCGACTCCCGCGCCGAACGCTCAATCAACGGCACGATCAGTTTTCAAAACATCATGGCCACGATCTACCACACGCTTGGTATCGACCTCGACGTGAAGCTCCCGGACTTCAACGGCCGCCCGCAGTATCTCCTCGATGACGCTTCGCCGATCCGCGATTTGATCGGATAGATCGAAGTCCTGAGTCTCACGTCCCTGTTGAAAATCTCCCCTTGTCGGAGTGGCTTGCGGGATTCTGCACTACTCGAAATCAACGGAAGTGCGAGTAGTGCAGAATCCCGTGAACCACCGGGGTAGGCCGGAGGCGTGAAAGTGCGCTGTAGGATTAGGTCCACACGAGCTCCGACCTTTGCAGACTCATCAGCACCGCCTGCCGCAGCGGCAACGGTCGCCGCGATGCCGTGGCCAGTTTGAGTATTGGCCTTGTTGACGATTCGCGTGGCGATCCTTCGAACGATTTTTGATAGGCTCACTCACAATGGCCGAAGGTTTCTGCCGACGCCGAATTGCAGGCGCGGGCGTAATCAGCAGGCAACGGTTCTCGCAGCAACTCACCGTCGCGGAGGAAGTGGTACAGCTCACCGTAGTGACGAGTTTCGTTCGCCGAGAGGCGGTGCATCAGATGCCACGGACGCAGCTCTTGAGCGGAATCGAGCCCCAGCGCTCCCAGCATCTCCGCCAGACTGTGGATGGTCTGCTTTTGATAGCTCGCCACACGGACGGACTTGTCGGTGGGATCGAGGCCGGCCATCAGGTGCTTGTCCTGAGTTGCGACGCCGACCGGGCAATGGTTGCTGTTGCACTTCAACGCTTGGATGCAGCCGATGGACATCATCATGGCCCGAGCACTCATGATGACATCGGCACCGATCGCCAGCCGCTTCAACATGCCGAAGCCCGATGCGACTTTGCCGCTGGCCAGAATTCTGATTTTGTTCCGAAGCGAATATCCCACGAGCGCGTTGTGGACGAAGATGAGTCCCTCGCTCAACGGGGCACCGATGTGGTTCGAAAACTCCAGCGGAGCCGCACCGGTTCCCCCTTCGCCGCCATCGACGGTGATGAAATCGGGAGTGATCCCAGTCTTCACCATAGCTTTGCAGATCGCCAGGAACTCGCGCCGCCGACCAACACACAGCTTGAATCCGATCGGCTTGCCGCCACTGAGGTTTCGCAACTGTTTGACGAACTCCAGCAAGCCAATCGGCGTCGAAAACGCGGAGTGCGTCGGCGGCGAAAGCACGTCCTGTCCCATTGGCACGCCGCGAATCTCGGCGATCTCCGCAGTCACCTTCGCGGCGGGCAAGATGCCGCCGTGTCCCGGCTTCGCTCCCTGCGAGAGCTTGATCTCGATCATCTTCACGTTCGGAAGCACGGACCTCTCGGCGAACTTCGCGGCAGAAAACTTCCCGTTCTCGTCGCGGCAACTGAAGTAGCCCGTGCCGATCTGCCAAATCAAATCGCCGCCACCTTCCAGGTGATAGGGGCTAAGCCCACCCTCACCCGTGTTGTGAGCGAACCCGCCGAGTTTGGCTCCGCGACTGAAGGCCAAGATCGCATTCATGCTGAGCGAACCAAAACTCATCGCCGAGATATTCAGCAAGCTGCACGAATAGGGCTGCTTGCAGTCGGAACCGCCGACCGTGACTCGCATGTTGCTGGCGTCAATCTCCTTGGCCAGCAGCGAGTGATTCACCCACTCGTAACCCGGAGCGTACACGTCGATCTTGGTCCCGAACGGCGTCGTATCGCGAGCATTCTTGGCTCGCTGATAGACCAGCGAACGATGCTCCCGATCGAACGGTACGCCCTCTTTGTCACTCTCGACGAAGTACTGATAAATCTCCGGCCGCACCAACTCCAGCAGATACCGCATCCGACCCAACACCGGAAAGTTCCGACGAATCGCCTGCTTCTTCTGAGCCATGTCCATCAGACCGATCACCACGATCGGCCCCAGCAAAATCCAAGGTCCAAACGCGTACGCACTGCCGAAGGCCGCGAACACGATTCCGGTCAGAACGACGGCCCCGACGATCGACCAAATGAAGAGGACTCGAAACCGCGTCTCGATCAACTCGGCAATGCGCATGCTGACTCCGATCGTTTCCAGGAAACCGATTGCACTGGCCGCTGAAACAGGAACCGCTTTCCTTTCACCGACCACATTTCCACCGTGCTCCTGCCGCAAGACGATCGCAAACTCACCCCGTTGGGGCAACTCATCGAACGATTCATCCTCGAATCACCCGACGTTCACCGCCGAGCCATCAGGCAGTTGTACGCGAACGATCCCTGCTGAGTGACACCCGGGCCGTAGCTCTCCAGCACCTTCTTCGACTTGACGGAGATGTTGGCCGATGAGTGGCGTCAGACCAAGTTTGAAACCGTTTCGTGAGCGGGCTTGGACACTGACTCCGAATCGCGCGATGTCCTTATCGACGGTCCGTGTTGAAGGGGTCGTCGTTGAGTTGCATGTTCTAAAACGACGAGCGAGATGTCGTCGTGGATTGGTTCGCATTTGCGCCAAGAATGCAGTTCGTCCAGGATTTGTGGCACGAGGGAAGCGAGAGGCTGATGCCTTGTGCGAGTCACGACGTCAGCCAATCGGCTTCCGCCGAACAGTTCCTGCGCGGGATTCATGCACTCGGTGAGGCCGTCGCTGAAGAAGACGAGTCGCTCAGAGAGTTGTAGCCGCAGCCGGTGTTCGTCGTAGTCGGTGACCACGAGCTGGCAGCCGTGCGACTGCAACAGTTCCCACGCCTGCCGGCCGTTCTCGGCCGCGATCACGGTGTCACCAAATTGTTCGAGTTGGAACCGCCGGAATTGACGGGCGATGGGCTCGTCGTCGGCAATGAGGATGTGCAATGAGAGAACCGTGACCAAGGAGAGTTCGTGTGGAGTACCACGCGGCATTTTCGACTTTAGGTCGCGGGTCTGGGGGCGGCTGAGACCGGCGTTTTCATTCAGGATAAGCCCGAAGTTGGTCGTATCCTCGGAATGTCGAAATCGAGATGACATTTCGTTGGATCTTATTTCGCATGAGTTCCGGCGGAGGTCACGAGCGACATCCCGCGTTCGGGCGTCAGTTGTGCCGCCACTACGTCGTACGATGCGGCAGCTCTCGCCAGACGAACGATGACAGATGATGCGAGTCTGTCGTTACAGGGCGTCCCCAAAGAACAACTCAAAGAGCATCTCGGCCGGCGCGGCATGTCAGGCGAGGTCGTCGAATGGAAAAACTACGACCCGGTTTTCAACCGCGGAAGGTGCTGGATTGCTATCAGGCTATTTGTCCTCCGAACAATGTTGCAGCTCATCTGTGATGAATTCACAAACGCGATCTCTTCCGATGCGACACACGGCTTCTTTGAGCGACGTGATCTCCCTTTGTCCCGGATTTTGCAAGCAACTGTTGGCCAACCGAAGCAGTTCGCTGGCGAGGACCGGATCGTTTTGAATGTTCGTGGAGACGGAGTCAATCGTTGTTTGGTCGAGCGTGGCCATCAGCAGCACGTCGATCGCCGCTCGCGAAACTCGGAGTAGTTCCCGCTGCTCCTCATGTTCTTGTGTTCGCTGAAATCGGCGCCGAATCGTCAGCCCTTTGACTTTGACGGCAAACAAGCGGTAGTCGGTTGGCTTGCTGATGACGTCGTCAACGCCGCGAATCATGAGATCTTTGATCAACTTGGGATTTTCCACGGAAGAATGGACAACAATGATCGGTGCCGACGGGCGATTCAGGATCTCCAGGGCCAAAGCGTGGCCGTGCTTCCGAGGCATACAGAGGTCCGTCACCAACAAGTCGAAGTCCGACTGCGACAATTTTTCGCCAGAGCCTCTTCGCCGTCCGACGCCAGCTCGCATTGGAAATCTTCCTGACTCAAAGCAAACGCCACCGTTCGACGCACAATCGAATCGTCATAGGCAATCAGGGCGTGAAGCGTTTGAAGACACATGGGGTGGACTCCTTCATGTACTACGTTTCTCGAACGACAATCGGTGTGAGAGTTGCTGGTTCGCCACGAAAATGGCCGCCTGTTTCTGAAGTTTGTCGAGACAGTTTCATGAGTGCCCTTTCTGTCGCTGTCGTTTTTTGGCGGCATACCGAACTCGGCCAAATCAGTGGCAATCTAGGTCACTGCTGGCTTTGAGGTCGCTGGTTGGCGCGAGCTTCGGGATAAGCCTGAAGTTGGTCGTGTCCCAGGAATGTCAAAATCGAGAGTACATTTCGGTGGAATTGGTTTCGCACGAGTTCAAGTGGAGGTCGCGAGTGACATGCACCGGTTGCTCGCCGGACGTTAAAGTTCGCGGACGGATAGGAACCGTGTAACCTCTCATGACGGGGCGAATGGATGCTGTGAAATGTTCCGGCTTGCGGACGTCAAGCAACTCAAGGCTTCCACGCAGATGGCAGCGCGCGAGCGGCATCTAAGGACGATCCGCGATTCGGAGCCGGAATGAGTGAGACGCTGACAGGCGACGGCACGTTGCTACGATCAATTGAGAGTTTGATGAAGCATCCGCCCTCGCACGCATGTCGGGTCGGCAGGATTCATCGGTGGCCGTGTGAAGAATAAGTAAGTTTGTTTCCACGATCAGGCTGTGCGGGCGACGAAGTCGAGCGAAGTTTCTCGCGCTGTCCGCCCACGAAACGGAATTCTTGTTTATGCAGTCTGTGAACCTGAACAACGAGGTGATGAGTGGCCGACTGAGTGCCGCTCCCTCAGCAGACGCATTCACCGCAACGGGTGGCAAACCCATCGGAGTCGCGCCACATCGAGTCAGTGACCGTTTCGGCAATAGTTTCGCCGGTGTGTTGGGAGTGGCATTTCTTTATATCGCGACGGCGAAGCTGGGCTTCCTGTTGGCGATCCATCCGGGCAACGTCACCGCGGTCTGGCCTCCGTCAGGGATCGCTTTGGCGGCGCTGTTGATCGGCGGGAACCGCCTGTGGCCGGGCATTTGGCTCGGCTCGTTCGTGGCGAACACCTGGGTGTTCAAAGGGATGGCAGCAGGAGGCGTGGACTTCGCGGTCGGGACGTCGATCGGTGTCGGGTCGGTGTTGCAGGCAGCGGCTGGCGCATCGGCATTGCGAGTGTGGATCGGCGGCAACGATCCGCTCGGACGCACGGTCCATGTTTTTCGTTTTCTGCTCGTGGCCATGGCGATGTGCGTGATCAGTTCGACGTTTGGCGTGGCCAGCCTGTGCGCGGCGAAAGCGGCGAACTAGTCCGTGTTTGGCGGAATGTGGTTGACGTGGTGGCTGGGCGACCTGGCGGGCGTGTTGGTGTTCACACCGTTGTTGTTGTCTTGGGGGCTTCCCGCCGAGAGAGGACACGCCGGACGGATTGGCGAGGCGCTGCTGGCATTCTTAACGGTGTCGTTGACGAGTCTGTTCATCTTTGTTCAATGGTTTCAGAATGGCCGCTACCCGCTGGGTTTTCTGGTTTTTCCCAGCTTGATCTGGGCGGCCCTGCGATTCAATCAGCGAGTCATCACGCTGTGCATCGCCAGTCTGGCGGGCGTGGCAATTTGGTGGACGGTGCATGGCGACGGGCCGTTCGCGATGGCCACGGTTAACGAGTCACTTTTGTTGTTGCAGACGTATGTGGGCGTGGTCACGCTGGCGACCTTGATCCTATTCGCGTCCGTGACCGAGCGGCGACATGCTGAGAGAATCACACAGCAGCTCAACATCAACCTGGTTCGGCAAGCCCACGAGTTGGCCGAAGAGACCGAGCGAGCCAAAACGGCCGATCGACTGAAATCGGCATTTCTCGCCACGATGTCGCATGAGCTGCGGACGCCGCTGAATTCGATCATCGGTTTCACCGGCTTGCTGCACCAAGGGTTGGCCGGTCCGCTGAACGCCGAGCAGAAAAAGCAAATGGGAATGGTGCTGGGCAGCTCGCGGCATCTGTTGAGTCTAGTCAACGATGTGCTGGATTTGACCAAGATTGAGGCGGGGGATTTGCAGGTTTCGTTTCAGCCGTTCAATCTCAGCGAGGCGATTGAGCATGCGCGTCAAGTTCTGATGCCGCTGGCCGAACGTAAGGGGCTGCGGTTGGAAGTGCGTGTTGCTCCGGAAATTGGTCAGCTCGTCAGCGACCGTCGCCGGGTCGAGCAGGTGCTGATCAACCTCATCGGTAACGGCATCAAGTTCACCGACAAAGGCCAAGTGACGGTGCTGGCCGACCTGCAGCGCAACGGTCGCTTGCCGGTTGGTGATGCGCGCCTGAATGGGCACGGTTGGGTGGCTCGTATTCAAATCGTCGATAGCGGCATTGGCATCCGACCCGAGGACATGGGCCGATTGTTGAATGCCTTCCGGCAATTGGATTCGGGCCTGAATCGCCAGCATGAAGGGACGGGACTGGGGTTGGTCATCTGCAAAAAACTGCTCGTAGCGATGGGGGGCGAGATCGAAGTTCAAAGCCGGTGGGGAGCGGGGAGCACGTTCACCGTGACGTTGCCTCTTGAGCCACCGGCTGAGACTTAGCAACGGGAGCACTCATTTTGATCAGCCGGAACGCAGCAAACGCTGCGTCACGGCTAAGAATTCGGGTTGAGCCTATCAGCCGCTGGGCGCTAGCCCACGGTTCGAACCGGACGCTAGCGCGTTCCGGCTGATCCTCGTCCCCCTCAACGTGAGTGCGATGGGAGCCACGTCAAACATGAAGCCGAAAGTCCTGATCATCGAAGACAACGAACAAAACCTGTCTCTCGTGACTTTCTTGCTGGAACGGTATGGGCTGGAGATCATTCCGGCGCGTACTGGACCGCAAGGTCTAGCGATGGCGGTTCACGTTCGGCCCGACTTGATCTTGTTGGACATTCAACTGCCGGGCATGGACGGCTACGAAGTGGCTCGGCAACTGAAGTCGATTCCGTCGCTCGTGGACGTGCCGATCGTGGCGGTCACGTCTTACGCCATGGAAGGGGACCGCGACAAAGGGTTCGCCGCCGGGTGCGTCGGCTACATCGAGAAACCGATCAACCCGAAGACATTTCTGGATGAGATCCGTCCATTCCTTTCGGCGGACTGGGAGCCACAAATACCATGAAACGCATTCTGGTCGTGGACGATATTGCCGAGAACCGGTATCTGCTCGAAGCCATATTGCAGGCCTACGGCTTGAAGTCACGTCGGCCAACGACGGCGCGGAAGCGCTGATCTGCGCACACAGTCAACGCCCCGACCTCGTCATCTCGGACATCCTGATGCCGGTCATGGACGGCTTCACGCTCTGCAAACACTGGCGAGCGGAATCGGCTCTACGCGATATCCCCTTCATCTTCTACACGGCGACCTACACCGACGCGCGGGACGAACAATTGGCAAAGGACTTGGGGGCCGATCGCTTCGTGATCAAACCGCAGGAACCGCAGGTGATGCACGCGATCCTCCAGGAAGTTCTGGCAGGCGGGTCGAAGGGCTCGGCCGTTGCCGTCGTGGCGACGCCACCTTCCGATGAGACCGTCACACTGCGCGAATCCAACGAAGTGCTGGTGCGCAAGCTGGAAAAGAAAGTTGCCGAATTGGAGGCGGCGCGAGAACTATCGGACGTGGAACGCCGCCAGCGCCACCAGGTCGAGGAGTCTTTGCGGGGCAGCGAAGAGCGATGGCGGTTGATCTATGAGACCGAACCGGAATGCGTGAAGATCATCTCCGCCGAAGGCCGATTGGTCACGATGAATCCGGCCGGGCTGGCCATGATAGATGCCACTTCGTTGGACCAGGTCTGCGGCCGACAAGTGATCGACCTGGTCGTGCCGGAATATCGTGAGGCATTTCTCGCCATGCATCGAGATGTCCTCGGCGGTCAAATGCGCCGGCTGGAGTTTGAGGTCATCGGGCTGAACGGCACGCGTCGCTGGCTAGAAACTCAAGAGGCACCGCTGAAGAACGAGGATGGGACGGTCTCGCTGCTCGGCGTCACCCGCGACATCACCGAGCGGAAAGCGGCTGAGAATCGCATTCGCGAACAGCTCGACGAACTGCTCCGCTGGCAGAGCGTGATGCTCAGTCGCGAGGATCGCGTGCAACAGCTCAAGCGGGAAGTCAACGAGCTCTTGGTCCAGCGCGGCGAACCGGCCCGATACGCCAGCGAGGTGAAGTCATGAATGATCCCGTTACGGCGGACGACGCGCTGCTCGCGGCCGAGCGACTGCGGCAGGTTGTGGAATTCGCTCCCAATGCGCTGGTCCTGGTCGATCGCGCGGGGCGGATCACGCTGGTCAATGCCGAGGCCGAGCGGCTGTTCGGCTATGAGCGGGCGGAGCTGCTCGGCCAGCCGGTCGAGTTGCTCGTGCCGGATCGGTATCGGGCCGGGCATCCGGCGCATCGCGACGGCTTCTTCGGCAATCCCCATGCGGGCGATGGGAGCGGGACGCGATCTGTTCGGGCTCCGTAAGGATGGCCGCGAAGTGCCGATCGAGATCGGCTTGAATCCGATCGTCACCCACGAAGGGACATTCGTGCTCGCCGCCGTGATCGACATCACCGAGCGGAAGCGGGCCGAGGCAGCGATCGTCGAACGCGAAGAGCGGCTCGCGTTGCTGCTGGGATCGGCCGGTGAGGCGATCTACGGAGTCGACGTGGAGGGACGCTGCACGTTCACCAACGACGCCTGCCTGCGATTGCTCGGCTATCGCGACGCGTCGCAACTGCTCGGCTAAGAGATGCACTCGCTGATTCACCATTCGTATCCAAACGGCACCGCCTACCCGCGCTCCGAGTGCCACATCTATCAGGCGTTTCGCAACGAGTCCGCTTCGCATCGCGACGACGAAGTTTTCTGGCGGACGGACGGCACGAGCTTCCCGGTGGAATACCGGTCGCACCCGATCCGGCGCGCCGGCCAATCGATCGGCGCGGTCGTCACGTTCATCGACATCACGGAGCGGCGGCGAGCCGAGGCTCAAATTCGGGCGAAGAACGAAGAGCTGAAGGGATTCGCCTACACGGTGTCGCACGATCTGAAAGCGCCGCTCCGCGGGATCACGGGCTACGCGCAGGAACTGGAACGCCGCCACAAGAAAGGCTTGTCCGAGCGAGCTCAGTTCTGCATTTCGCAGATCATCGTCGCCTCGAAGAACCTGGATTGCCTCATCGAAGACCTGCTCAAGTATTCGCGGCTGGATTCGGAGATGCCCAGCCTGTCGGAAGTCCGGCTGGACGACCTGGTGCGGAGCATCGTTCGCGACCGCACGCACGCGATCAACGAAGGGGGCGTCGTGGTGACGATGGACGTTCCGCCGCTGACGCTGCGCACCTGGGAGCGCGGGCTGCTTCAGGTGT